>NZ_JACCSO010000371.1 GCF_013812955.1 Nannocystis sp.
CCCAGGGGCCGCGTCGCAGCCACACCTGGGCGACCGCGAGGCGGGCCACGCCGGGCCAGGGCTCGCTGGGGCTGGCGCGAACGATCTCGAGGCCGCCGGCGCAGAGCTGGTCGAGGCCGACCTCGCGGGTGTCGCCCTGGGCGATCGTGCTGGTGGCGAGCAGGCCGATCTGCCCCGGCGTGCGCAGCAGGGCGGCGGCCCGCAGGAAGAAGTATGCACATAGATCGGCGCTGCCGCGCCGGCCGCGGGCGACGTGCTCGATCAGGTAATCCCGGTAGTCGAGGCCGAGCGCGCCGCCGAGCTTCTGGCCGCCCTGAAATGGCGGATTGCCGATGATCGCGTCGAAGCCAGGCGGCTCGCGCAGCAGCACCTCTGGAAAAGCCAGCGGCCAGTGCAGCGGCTGGCGCGGGGCGCCGCCGGGATGGTGACGCAGGGCGGCGTTGGTGAGCGCGTCGGCGTGCGCGGTCAGCTCGGCGAGACGGGCGGGGTCGCTCGCGGTCAGGATGTGCTGGAGGGCCATGGCGGGCCCCAGTGGGCTCGCATCGATGAGGCCGAGCAGGGCGTCACCGACGCGCAGCGAGGCGGCCGGGACGTCGAGGGCGCCGGGGCTCGCGGTCTCGAGCCACAGCGAGAGGCCGGCGAGCTCGACGGCGAGCGGGCTGCGATCGACGCCGTGCAGGCAGCGCAGGGCGAGGCGTTTGGCGTGCTGCTGATGCTCGTGAGGGTCGCGGGCTACGCCGTCGTTCTCGATGCCGGCGTGCCAGCCGGCGAGCAGCTGCACGGCGAGGTAACGGCAGGCGGCGAGCAGGAAGGCGCCGCAGCCCATGGCGAGGTCACAGATGCGCAGCGTGAGGATCTCGGATGGGGGACGGCGGCGCCATGATGCCGGCGGCAGGCCCTCGGCCGGGCCGATGTGACACAGTGGATCGAGGGTGTGGCGCACGATCGACTCGCCGAGCGCGCGCGGCGTGTAATGAGCACCGGTGCTGCGACGCTCGCCGCTGGCGACGATGCGCAGGGCGCCGGCGCGGTAAACGAGCGGATGGCCGTCCGGGTCATGGCGCAGCAGCGCGGCCCAGGGCGTGATCCGGCGGTACAGGGCCTCGTCGACGGCGCAGACGCGTAAGAGCTGATGGGTATCGGGTACGGGCTGGCGGAGGGCGCGGGTCAGGACGGCGGCGCTGCGGCCGGTGAGGGTTCGTAGCTGCGCGAGCAGGGTCGTGGGGTCGGCGGCGAGTCGCTCGAGCGTGGTGAGTGGGACATCGGGAGTGGCGCCTCTGGCTCCGCGCAGGCCGAGGGTCGTGAATTCGACGCGGGCGACGGTGTGGTCGAGCAGGGCCTCGTGGAAGGCCCCGAGCTGCTCGACCTCGGGCGCGCGCGGCAGGGCGCGAAGCAGCTGCAGCAGGGTGAGATCGTCGATCGCCAGATCGAGGTCGAAGAGCGCGCCGCCGCGCGCGGGGAGGGCGTCACGATGCGCGTGCAGACGCGACCAGCCGACGTGTCGGCGCTGCAGGGCGGGCTCACCATATGCATGGTCGGCTGCGAGACGCTCGAGCGAGTCGTGCACGCTCGTCGGTGGTTCGCCGCGGAGCAGGCCGCGGGCCTCGGCGACCAGCAGGACGACCACGCGCAGGATGATGGTGACGGCGGCGCGATGGGCCTGGTCGACGTCGCGGTCGCTCGCGTGATCGCATGCGCTGCGGTTCAAACCGGCGACCACGCGCTCGAGGGCGAGCCGTGGATCCGGGAGCGCAGGGCGAGCCGCGGGGGTGATGCTGGCGCCGTCGGGCGTCATGGAGCGCGGATGATAGCGCTCGCGGGGCGGGCGCGAAGTTTCTCGGGCTTCGAGGTCGAGGCAGGGAACTCTGTGGGGACCTCGCTGTCTGGAGGCGCATGGACACGAACAGCGAGACGCTTGAGGCAGGGTCGAGGCAGGGTCTGTTGCGTAGATGGCCGGTCACGACCATCGCCGGACTCGGCGGTGTGGTCTCGCTGGCGGTCCTGGTGGCGATCGGCTCGCCGGACCCGCAGGCCAATACGCTCAGGACCGCGGACGCAGAGATCGCGCGTGCGTACACGGCGGCGAGCCCGAGCCCGGTGATGAGCGCCGAGGAGCTCGCGGCCTCGCCGTCATCGGTCGAGTCGAAGGCGGTGTACGCGATGCGTGGTCCGAAGGATGGGGGTCCGTCCGCGGCCGATTCGGCCGACGTGTGGGGCAGTCTGGCGGGCACCGAGATCGGTGAGGCGTATGGCGTCGGTGGCCTCGGTCTGGTCGGCACGGGGCGCGGCGGCGGCGGCACGGGCGAGGGCACGATCGGCCTCGGCTCGGTCGGGATGATGGGAAAGGGCGGCGGCTCGGGTGCCGGCTACGGTCGCGGCGGCGGCAGGAGCAGCGGACTCAGCGAGGGCAAGGGCCGCTATGACAAGTCGTTGCAGTCGGGCGTGCTGACGGTCGGCACCGTCGACGACAACGCCGATGCGGCCGGCTACAAGAAGGCGCTCAAGAAGCTGGCGTCGGAGCGCGAGGCGCTGGGGATCCCCGAGGACATGTGGCAGTTGACGCCGCGCCAGCAGCGGCACGACGAGCGACCGGGCGGCCTCGACATCGCGCTGGTGGTCGACACGACCGGCAGCATGGGCGACGAGCTCGAGTACCTGAAGGTCGAGATCCGGGGCATCGCGCTCGAGATCTCCGAGAAGTTTCCGGACGTCGAGCAGCGCTGGGGGCTGGTGGTCTACCGCGACGATGGCGACGCCTATGTCACCCAGAAGGCGGACTTCCAGGGCATCGACGCGTTCGTGACGGCGCTGGGGGCCCAGGAGGCCGGTGGCGGCGGCGACACGCCCGAGGCGATGGACGCGGCGATGATCGAGAGCTCGGGCCTGGCCTGGCGTACCGACGACGCGACGGCGCGGGTGGTGTTCCTGGTCGCCGACGCGCCGACACACGCCGGCGCCGCGGCGAAGCGGTTCGCGAGCTCGGTGCAGCAGCACCGCGACGCCGGCACGGCGATCTATCCGGTCGGAGCCAGCGGCGTCGACCCGGCGGCGGAGGCCGAGCTGCGGCTGGCCGCAAGAGCGACCGGCGGGCAGTACATCTTTCTCACCGACCACTCGGGCGTCGGTGGTCACCATGCGCCGCCGAAGGTCGACCAGTTCAAGGTCGAGACCCTGAACGCCGCGATGACGCGCATGATCGGCAAGGAGCTCGGCGCCGCGAAGGGCGGGCCGCGCAGCAAGCCGATGCCGCCGCCGCCGCGGACCGCCGATGTCGTCACGTCGCTGGTGGTGCCGGCCGAGCCGGTGGTCGAGCCGGTGTTCGAGCCGGTGCATGCGCCGGTGGCGGAGCCGGCCCTCGGGGCGATGTTGATGGTCATGGCGCCCGCGGCCGAGCCCCTGAGCTTGTGGGATGACCTCAAGCAGCGGCTCGCGGCGCACCTGCTGTTCGCGTCGAGCATCGCGGCGCTGGTGTTCGCGGCGATGGGGGTCGATGCATTCATCGGGCGTCGCCGTCGCATGGTGCTGCGTGACCGCGCACGACGCGGCTAGCGCGATGCGGCGTGCGCGGGTGGGGTGGAGAGGATGAGGCCGAGCGCGGTCGAGATCACACGAATGTGCGAGCGCATGCCTGGATCTCGAGCGAGGCGCGGGCTCAGGTCTTGCGCCAGAGCTCGCCCATGAAGGAGAAGCCGAGGACCATCAGCGGGAGGGCCTGGCTGACCTCGAGGCCGGTGCGGTAGCGGTGCTTGACCCACCACTGGGCCATGAAGAACAGGGTCGGCTTGGTGAAGCGCTTCTCCGGGCGGTCCTTGAAGGAGTAGGAGACCAGCGGGCCGACGCGCAGGTGGTCGTTGCTGTCGTCGATCCGGTCGCCGCTCTCGTAGACGCCCTTGGGGTAGAAGAGATGATAGTAGGTCACGCGCGCGCCGACGTTGAAGCGGTGCTTGGTGTTGACATAGATAATGTCGGCGTCGTTGCTCATGAACCAGCCCTTGGCGGGCGCGAGCAGGTCGTGGCGAAAGTCGTAGAAGACGTCGTTGCCGCCGGGCAGCTTGATGTTGTTGTTGTAGAAGATGACCTCGTCGCGCAGGGCGATCGGGCCGAGCTTGACCTGGAACAGGCCCGAGAGCTCGGCCTGGCCGCCGATGGTGCTGAGGCCCTGCTTGGCGTCGGCGCGGGCGTCGATGGTCTTCGGGCCGAACTCGTCGCGCGGCGAGTCGAGGTCGTGGGCCTTGTACTTCTGGCTGCCGTAGTAGGCGATGAAGTAGTAGCTGGCCCGGAGCTGCAAGATCGCCAGGGGGATCAGCTGGATCGTCGGGCCGAGGCGCGTGATCGACGGCGAGAAGGTCGGCGTGATGCCGATGCCGAAGTACGTGTCGTCCCACAGCTTGCCGGTGCGCGCGCTCAGGCGGCGGCGATACATCAGCGAGAAGCGGTCCTCGAGGCCGAGCGGGTTGACCCGCAGCACGAGCGCGTTGCTGTACACCAGACGGTGACGCGGCGCCGGCTCGGGGGCCGGCGGGCTCGCACCGATCGCCGGCGGGAGGTCGGGCGCCGGTTCGGTGCGCAGCGGCGGCAGAGCGGGCTCTGCCGGTGGGGCGGGCTCGGCTGCCGCTTCGGGCTCTGCGGGCGGGGCAGGCTCGGTCGCGGCGGGCTCGGGACCGACATCGGTGGCCACCGGGGCCGCGGACTCTGCGGCTGGCGCCGGTGCTACAGCTGGAGCTGGAGCAGTGGCGGGGGCGGCGAGGGCGGGCACGGCCCACAGCAGGGAGACCAGGGTAGCTGCCCCGCGGAGGGGCCAGGCGCGAGCTGTCATCCGAGTCAATGTCGCATGCTGGCGCTGGCGGCGAAACCCCCCAAGGTGCGGGCGGCCGCGAGGATCTGCGGACCGCTGCGAGAGCGCTCCGGTTGGCGCGAGGGTCCGCGAGCGGGCGGTCTGCGGATCCGGGGATTGGCGGATCTGGGGATCCGGGCGGCGGTCGTCAGGTGCGACGGAGGTAGCGGCCGGCGCCACGCTCGACGCGGAGATCGCCGTTCTTGAACTGCAGGCGGCCGGCGACCACGGTGTGGGTGACGGCGCCCTTGATCTCGAAGCCCTCGAAGATGTTGCGGTCGCAGTTGTGGCGGTGGGTGGCGGCCGAGATGACTCCGCGCTGGGTCGGGTCGTAGACGAAGAGGTCCGCATCGGAGCCGACCATAATCGCGCCCTTGCGCGGATAGAGCCCGAAGATCTTGGCGGGGCGGGTGCAGCAGGCGTCGACGAACTGCTGCAGGGTGAGGCGGCCGGTGGCGACCCCATACGTGTACATCAGCGGCATGCGGTTCTCGATGCCGGCCGCGCCGTTGGGGATCTTCGTGAAGTCGCCCTTGCCGTTGATCTTCTGATCGTGCTGGCGAAACGGGCAGTGGTCGGTGGCGACGGTGTGGATCAGCCCACAACCGAGACCGCTCCACAGCGCCTCCTGATGGCCGTGGCCGGCGGGGCGGATCGGCGGGCTCATGACATACGCGGCGCCCTCGAAGTCGGGCTTGTCGTAGACGGAGTCGTCGAGCAGCAGGTACTGCGGGCAGGTCTCGACGTAGACGAGCTGGCCGTCGGCGCGCGCGCGCACGACCGCGTCCATCGACTCCTTGCAGGTCAGGTGCACGATGTAGATCGGCTGGCCCGCGCATTTGGCGAGCATGATGGCGCGGTTGGTGGCCTCGCCCTCGACCCAGGACGGGCGGCTCTCGGCGTGGTGGCGCGGGTGGGTCTTACCCTGGGCGAGCAGCTTGCGCTGCAGGGCCTGGACGGCGAGGCCGTGCTCGCAGTGGGCGGTGACCAGGGCGCCGAGGCTGGCGGCGGTGTCGATGACGCCGATCATCTCGTCGTCGTCGACCCCGATCGCGCCGGTGTAGGCCATGAAGACCTTGAAGGAGCTGATGCCGTCCTCGGCGTGGACGCGGCGCATCTCCTGCTCGACCTGCTCGCCGTACCAGGTGACGGCCATGTGGAAGCCGTAGTCGGCGCAGGCCTTCTTGGCGTTGTTCATCCAGAAGTCGCGGGCGGCGATCAGGCTCTGGTTGCGGTTGGGGATGATGAAGTCGAGGATGGTCGTGGTGCCGCCGGCGACCCCGGCCGCGGTGCCGGTGAAGAAGTCGTCGGCGCTGACCGAGCCCATGAAGGGCAGCTCCATGTGCGTGTGCGCGTCGATGCCGCCCGGGAACACGTACTGGCCCGAGGCGTCGATCACCTCGCTGCCGGCCGGGACGTCGAGGGCGGGACCGATCGCGGTGATGACCCCGTCCTCGCAGTAGATGTCGGCGACATACTGGTCGAGGGCGGTGACGATCGTGCCGTTGCGAATGACGACGCCTGACATGGAGGTGCTTCCTTTCACGAGGGGATCGGATCAGGGCCGTACGAGCTCGGCGTAGGCGTCGGGGCGGCGGTCGCGGTAGAACTGCCAGGTCTGGCGGACCTCGTCGATCATGTCGAGGTCGAGGTCGGAGACGACCAGCTCGTCGTTGTCCTCGCTGGCCTGGGCGATGATCTGGCCGCGCGGGTTGACGAAGTAGCTGGTGCCGTAGAACTTGCCGATGTTCCACGGGGCCTCGCTGCCGACGCGGTTGATGGCGCCGACGTAGTAGCCGTTGGCGACCGCATGGGCGGGCTGCTCGAGCTTCCACAAGTACTGGCTGAGGCCGGCCACCGTCGCGCTCGGGTTGAACACGATCTCCGCGCCGTTGAGGCCGAGGGCGCGGGCGCCCTCCGGGAAGTGGCGGTCGTAACAGATGTAGACGCCGATGGTCGCGAACTGGGTGCGAAACACCGGGTAGCCGCCGTCGCCGGGCCTGAAGAAGTACTTCTCCCAGAAGCCGGAGGTCTGCGGGATGTGCTGCTTGCGGTACTTGCCGAGGTACTTGCCGTCGGCGTCGATGACGGCCGCGGTGTTGTAGTAGACGCCGCGCATGTGCTCCTCATAGAGCGGCACGACGATCGCCATGCCGTGCTTCTTGGCCAGCTCGGCCATCAGGTGCGTGGTCGGGCCGGGGATGGCCTCGGCGGCGGCGTACCAGCGGCGGTCCTGGCTCGGGCAGAAGTACGGCCCGTTGAAGATCTCCTGGAGGCAGAGGATCTGCACGCCTCGGGCCGCAGCGGCCTCGATGAAGGGGATGTGCTTGTCCAGCATGGCTTGCTGGATCTTGGCGACGGAGACGGTCTCGTCGTTGACGGGGTTGGCGCACTGGATCAGGCCGCAGCGGACGGTCGTGCTCATGGAGGGTCACTTTATCCAAGCGCTGGCGTCGGAGCAAGGCCGCCCGGAAGCAGGCGGGAGCAGCAGGCAGGGAGCAGCCCAGGGAGCAGGCAGGGGACCGCCCAGGGAGCAGGAGGCCCGAAGTAGGGACGGGGCCTTCACCTGTCTCTTGCATGTCACCAGTGTCCGGCTGTACTACTCCGCTGGACTACATCATCAGGCTGCGTGACCTCCTGGCCGCGCTCGCCACCGCTTTACCGGCGCCCACGCCCGCTCGACCCTGGAGAATGCCCCCATGACGCTTTTCAAGCTTACTTCCTTCCATCTTGGCCTCTGTCTCGGCTCGCTCGCGCTGCTGTCGGCCGCGGGTTGCTCGCGCAAGGACGACTCTGACGACGCGACCGCCAGCGAGGCGTCCTCTTCGGGGACCGAGGGCGTGTCGACGACGGGCTCGGTGGTGCCGACGGACGGTACGGCGACGACGACCACGGGGGAGACGACGGCGGGCTCGATGACCATCGGGACCGATTCGGGGACCCCGACGACCACGAGCGACACGACCGTCACCACCGCCGAGCCGGCCTGCGACGACATGGAGGGGCAGCCGAACAACGCGACCTGCACCGACGCTTCGGGCTGCGGCTGTGAGTCGGGCAAGTGCTTCATCGTGCCGGCGCTCGGCGGCTTCTGCGGCGAGTGTCTGGGCGACGCCGACTGCGTGGCGACCGGCGGCGGCTGCACGGTGCCGAACCCGATCGCCTCGGTGGGCTCGACCTGCAACATGGGCGAGGCCGGCGCGGGCTGCGAGACCAACGAGATCTGCGCGACCCCCGAGGCCGGCTTCTGCGGCCTGCTGCTCACGGTCCCCGGCATCATCGATGTCGCGACCTGCGGCGCCTGTGCCATCAACGCGGACTGCGCGGACCCGGCGGCGGCCAACTGCTCGCCGACCTACGATGTCATGAACTTCAGCGGCCAGTATGTCTGCGTCGCCGACGCCTCGGTGCCGCAAAACGGCGGCTGCAACCTCGCCAAGGACGCGATGGACCTGCCGGTCGGCAACGCCGCCTGCGAGTCGGGCTTCTGCGGCGAGGCCAACGTCATGGGTCTGGTCAAGCTCGGCATCTGCGGCGAGTGCAACTCGAACGCGGATTGCGTCAAGATCGGCAAGGTGAAGTGCACCACGCCCGAGGTCGACCTGCAGGGCGCGACGCTGCTGGGCTCGATCTGCGAGTGAGCGGCTGGTCCTCGAGCGAACGTGCCTCGAGGTGAACGCGCCTCGAGGTGAAGGCGCCGCGAGGTGAAGGTGGCGGCGTCCAGGGTCCCTGGGCGCCGCTTCTTGCGTGCGCGCGGCGCCGTGCGCAGCGCCGGGTGTGCGGCGAGCAAAGGTCACGTGTCGCAGGGCCGGGCGCCGGGCCAGCAGCGCGGGTATGCTGCGCGGCGCATGTCCGGCTATCGCTCGCTTCGCCAGTGCGTCCTCGACCTCGAGCGTCACGGCCATGTGCGACGCATCGAGGCCGAGGTCGACCCCAGGCTCGAGGCCGCGGAGATCCAGCGCCGCGTGTACCAGGCCGGTGGACCGGCGCTGCTGTTCACGCGGGTCAAGGGCTGCCGGTTCCCGATGGTCAGCAACCTGTTCGGGACCATGGCGCGGGTGCGCTTCATGTTCCGCAAGACCCTGCCGACGGTGCAAAAGCTGGTCGAGCTGCGCAGCGACCCCGGGGCGCTGGCGCGCCGGCCGTGGCGTTACGCGGGCATGCCGTTCACGGCGCTGCGCCTGCTGCCGTGGTTCTCGCGGCGCGGGCCGGTGCTGGCGAACGAGTGTCGCATCGGCGAGCTGCCGCAGCTGGTCTCGTGGCCGCGCGACGGCGGGGCGTTCATCACGCTGCCGCAGGTATACAGCGAGGACCCGGGGCGGCCGGGCTGGGCGCGCTCGAACCTGGGCATGTACCGCGTGCAGCTGTCGGGCGGGCAGTACGCGCCGGACCGGCAGATCGGCCTGCATTATCAGATCCACCGCGGCATCGGGGTCCATCACGCGGCGGCGATCGCCCGCGGCGAGCGACTGCGGGTCAATGTCTTTATCGGCGGACCGCCGGCGCTGACGGTCGCGGCCGTGATGCCGCTGCCCGAGGGTCTTCCGGAGCTCGCGTTCGCCGGGGCGCTCGGCGGCCGCCGCGTGCGAATGATCCGTCGCGGCGGTGAATTGCCGTTCGCGGCCGAGGCCGACTTCGTGATCACCGGGACGATCGAGCCGGACCTGCGCCTGCCGGAGGGGCCCTTCGGCGACCACCTCGGCTACTACAGCCTGACCCACGACTTCCCGGTGCTCGCGGTCGAGCGCGTGTACCACCGCAGCGACGCGATCTGGCCGTTCACCGCGGTCGGCCGCCCGCCCCAGGAGGACACCGGCTTCGGCGCGCTGATCCACGAGATCACCGGTCCCGTGATCCCCGCGGTGCTCCCGGGGATCCACGCGGTGCACGCGGTCGATGCCGCGGGCGTGCATCCGCTGCTGCTGGCGATCGGCAGCGAGCGCTATGTGCCCTACGCGCCGCGCCGCCAGCCGCAGGAGCTGCTGACCCTCGCCAACGCGCTGCTCGGGCAGGGCCAGATGTCGCTGGCGAAGTATTTGCTGATCGTCGCTCATGAGGACGCACCGGCGCTCGACATCCACGACATCGCCGGATTCCTGCAGCACCTGCTCGCGCGCGTCGACTGGCGCCGCGACCTCCACTTTCATACCCGCACGACCATCGACACCCTCGATTATTCCGGCAGCGGCCTCAACGAGGGCTCGAAGCTGGTGATCGCCGCGGTCGGTGAGCCGCTGCGTACATTGCCGGCGGTCGTGCCGGTCGGGCTGCAGCTTCCAGAAGGCTTCACGAGCCCGCGCGTGTGCTTGCCGGGGGTGCTGGCGGTCCAGAGCGTGGCCCATGCGCAGCGGCCGGGGGCGGCCCGGGAGCTGTGTGAAAGGCTCGACGAGGGCGCGGCGATCAATGCATTCCCGCTGGTGGTGCTCGTCGATGACAGCGAGTTCGCGGCGCGCAACCTCAACAACTTCCTGTGGGTGACGTTCACGCGCTCGAACCCGGCGGTCGACGTCGATGGCATCGGCGCCGAGATGGTCCACAAGCACTGGGGTTGCCGGGGCAGCCTGGTGATCGACGCGCGCACCAAGGCCCAGCACGCGCCGCCCCTGATCGAGGACCCCGAGGTGTCGCGCAGGGTCGACGCGCTGGCGGCCGCCGGTGGGCCGTTGCACGGGCTGTTTTGATGGCGTGCATGGGGGATGCGCCCGGATTATGCTCGGGCCGGCATGCGACACATCCTCGTCTTTGGCGCGACCTCGGCGATCGCCGCGCACGTGCTCGCAGCGTGGGCTGCACGCGGCGACCGACTGCACCTGATCGCACGTGACCCGGCCAAGCTCGCGGCGGTCGCGGCGGCCTGTGCCTCGGCGGGCGGCGTGACGACGGCGAGCGCGGATCTGGGGGTGATCGATCAGGCGCAGGCGCTGGTGGAGGCGGCGGTCACGGCCCTGGACGGTCGCATCGACCTGGTGTTCGTGGCCCACGGCGACCTCGGCGACCAGCTGCGCAGCGAAGATGACTTTAATAATGAGGCGGAGCGGATCTTGAGGGTCAACTTCCTCTCGGTGGTCGCGCTGCTGGTGCCGCTGGCGACGCTGCTCGAGCGGCAAGGATCCGGCGCGATCGCGGTGATCACCTCGGTGGCGGGCGAGCGCGGCCGGCCGCGCAATTATACGTATGGCGCGGCGAAGGGCGGCCTCAACCTGTATCTGCAGGGTCTGCGCAGCCGTTTATATGCGGCCGGCGTGACGGTGACGACGCTCAAGCTCGGGCCGGTCGATACGCCGATGACCACGCAGCACCGCAAGACGGCGGTGTTCGCCAGCGCCGAGCGGGTCGCGCGCGACATCGTGGCGGCGATCGACCGTCGGGCGGGTGAGGTGTTCGTGCCCGGGTATTGGCGGATGATCATGTGGATCGTTCGCAATACCCCGGAGGCGCTGTTTCAGCGGCTGGGGTTCCTGTCGGGGCGCTGAACGGGCAGGGTGACTTGGTGGCGAAACCCAACATGTACTCGGTCGGAGACTGCCCCGTTTGCCCCGGTGCCGGGCCATTACTTGTGCTTCTGACGTCGGACAGGTCGAAGGCCATCTATTTCTGCCCATTCTGCGAAACCGCCTGGTGTTCGCATCCTGGGAACGAGGTCAACGAGATCAAGAGCCTCGATGCGCATGCACCCGAGGGGGTCGTACCGCCGTCCTGGCACGACCTGAAGGTGCGAGGCATCGAGCGCCTTGTCGTAAAGGAGGTCCCCTACGGCGATTGGCAAGACGAATTGGACCGCATCCTGGGTGGACCTGAGGCGCTGGCCGAGACGTAGGGGCTAATGCGCATACGATCTGCTCAGCGCTGGGCGGCCGGGGCGACCGGAGGATCGGCGAGCCACTCGGCGGCGTCGCCCTCGAAGAACGCCAGCGGTCCCGGCTGATACGCCGGGTGGGCGAAGCTGCGCTCGCCACGGCGCACCAGGCCGGCCTTGAGCAGCACCCGCTGAGAGTCGACGTGCGCCAGATCCGTGATCGCGACGATCTGCGGCAGCCCGAGCGCCTCGAAGCCGTAGCGCAGGACCCGGATCGTCATCTCGGTGGCGTAGCCGCGGCCCCAGTAGTCCGTAAACAGCAGATAACCGACCTGGATCAGGGTCTCGCCGCGGACGTGATTGAGCAGGTGCAGGCCGACGCAGGCGCCGGTGCTGCGCTCGTGCATCGCCCAGACCCCGAGGCCGGGGTGCTGATCGTAATACCCGATCATCCTCTCGCGCAGCAGCTCGTCCGACTTCTCGCGCGAGAGCACCCCGCCGGTGTATTGCGTCACCCGCGGGTCGCTGTTCAGTCGGGCCAGCAAGTCGGCGTCGTCGAGGGTGAAGCGTCGCAGCGCGAGCCGCTCGGTGGTCAGCGAATCCTGGGGGTCTTGCATGGGCGTGATAACAGGCGAGCGTCTATTTAACGAGGTGAGCGTCGTGATGCAAGGTCGGAGATCGTGGGAGTCACGCCCACCACGATGCAACGCCGCACGCACCCGGACGAGATAATTTGTAAAGAGCTTGGCGAATTCGCGCGGGCCCGCTATCAGGCCCCATGCGCCTCCTGGTCTCTCTGCTCTGCGCCGGCATGTTGCCTGCTTGCGCCTCCGACGCCGCGTCCACCGAAACGAGCACCGTCACCGGCACCGGCACCGGCACGAGCACGAGCACGAGCACCGGCAGCGAGCTGCCCACGAGCACGGGCGCGGGCAACACTGGCGCTTCGGGCGTGTCGACGGAGGCCGGCGACTCGAGCAGCGGCGGCCCGATGCAGGACGAGGTGCGGGTCGGGCATGCGCGCGAGCTTCGTGGGGTGTGGGTGGCGAGCGTCGGCAACATCAACTTTCCCTCGTCGCAGGGGCTGGCGGTGGCCGAGCAGCAGGCCGAGCTGGTGGCGACGCTGGACGCGGCGGCGGCGGCCGGCTTGAACGCGGTGTTCTTCCAGGTGCGGCCCGAGTCGGACGCGCTGTATGCGTCGGCGATCGAGCCGTGGAGTCGGTACTTGACCGGCACCCAGGGCGAGGACCCCGGGCACGACCCGCTGGCCTTCGCGCTCGAGCAGGCGCACGCGCGCGGGCTCGAGCTGCACGCCTGGTTCAACCCGTACCGCGCCAAGGCCAGCGCCAAGTCGGCGGCGGCGGACAATCACATCTCGAAGCTGCTGCCCGAATACGCGTACGTGTATGGCAACTACCTGTGGATGGACCCGGGCGCCGCGCCGGTGCAAGACCAGCTGATCGCGGTGATCAGCGACGTGGTGACCCGCTATGACATCGACGGGGTCCACTTCGACGACTATTTTTATCCGTACCCGGACGGCAACGACTTCCCGGACGGCGAGACCTACGGCGCCTACGTGGACGGCGGCGGGACCCTGGCGGTGGCCGACTGGCGCCGCGACAACGTCAATCGCATGGTCGAGCGCGTCGGCGAGACGGTCGCGATGCTGCGGCCGGCGGTGCGCTTCGGGGTCAGCCCGTTCGGCATCTACCGGCCGGGCATGCCGGAGGGGATCCAGGGCCTCGATCAATATGAGGCGATCTACTCGGACCCGGTGAAATGGATGCAGGAGGGCTGGCTGGATTACCTCGCCCCGCAGCTGTACTGGCCGAGCACCCAGCAGGCGCAGGCCTATGGGCCCTTGATCGAGTGGTGGGCCGGCATCGCGACCGGCGGCCGCCACGTGTTCGCCGGCAACTATCTGAGCAAGCTCGGCAGCGACGACGCGTGGACGATCGACGAGTTCGTCACCCAGGTCGAGCTCGGCCGCGGCTTCGCGGACCAGGGCTCGCGCGGCAACATCTACTTTCATGTCGGGCCGATCCTCGACAACCAGGAGGGGGTCGCCGATGTGCTGCCGGCGGAGCTCTATCCCGGGCCGGTGCTGACCCCGGCGATCGCCGCGCTCGCGGACGAGGTCGTGGCGCCGCCGCTGGTCGAGCTTTTAAATAACAATAACACCGCGGCGCTGTCCCACGAGGAGCCGGCGAGCCTGCGCGCGTGGGTGGTCTATCGCGCGCAGGGGCAGGGCTGGGCGCTCGAGCGCCTGGTGCCCGCGAACGAGCCCGCCGTGGCCCTCGACGCCGGCACCTGGGCGATCAGCGCGGCGGCCCGCAGCGGGGTCGAGAGCCTGGGCGTGCGCGTGACCGTGCCCTGAGCGCGCTCTCGCCCCGGTCGCCGTCCTACTCCTTGACGCTCCCGCAGCCGGCGGAGTCCGAGGTCCACGCCGTGCAGAACTTGTTGAACAGCTTGGCGCCGCGGTCGGCCGCCATGCTGCCGCAATCGTTGTGGTCGTCGAGCGCGTCGAGGCAGGTCGGGATCGCGTAGGGGATCTCGAGGTCGTCGAACATCTGCAGGCGCAGGGAGCTGCCGACGCAGCGGGCGCCGTCGGGGCCCCACTCGGCCTCGACGTCCCAGGTCATGCGGGCCATCGTGCCCTCGGCCTGGATCTGCGGGGCCAGCCGGTCGATGACGTCGATCGGCGTGCCGTTGAGCGTGTGCGGGGTGCCGTCGCCGCAGTAATCGGCGCGGACCATCCGGGTGCAGGCCTGGTGATGGTCCGCGAGCGAGACCTGCGTGCAATTTTCGCCGTCGCCGTCGCACGCGCTCGCGGTCGCCCACGGGGCGTAACCCCACTCGACGCACTTCGCCAGGGCGGCGCCGCGGCACGCGAGGGTGACGGCGTCGGGCGCGTTCCGGCGGGCACCGGTGACCATGTCCCAGGCGCCGGCGAGGGGGATCGCGGAGGTGGGCTGGTCCTCGCCGTCGCGACACAGGCTCGACCAGGTGTCGGTGCCGGGGTCGAACACGGAGATGTCATAGAAGTACACGTCACTACCGGGGCGAGACGGGTAGATGTCGTCGATGCGCATGGTGACCGTCCGCTCGTCGTTGCCGAGCTGGATCTCCGTGCCGATGAAGTCGAGGCCGGCCATCGGGACCTCCTCGCCGTCGACGATCTTGGTCCCCGTGAAGCTGCTCCCGTCGAGCACGACCGCGTTCATCTGCCAGCCGTTCATCTGCCAGCCGTTCATCTGCCAGCCGTTGAATTTGGCGGAATTCATCTGCCAGCCGTTGTCCGCCAGGCTGCGGAACGTCGGAGCGGGCTGCGAGCCGCGCTCCTCGCTCGTATCATCACAGCCGGCCGCGATCGTGACAAAAGCCAGCGCGGCGGCGCCGGACAATAGCCGCAGAGATAACGACACCGAAGACGTGGTGGCCATCTTCCACTCATACCGGCATCCGCCACGATGCACAAGTGTCGCCCCCGGGCGACACCTGTCTGCTGCAGACGAGCAAGCCTACTGGTATGGCCTGGTATGGCCTGGGATGGCCCGTGGGCTTACTTTGATGGTTTGAGCCTACCCGCGCCTACAACAGAGCCTGGCCAAGCTGCTGGTGAGATTCAGAGGGCCGTTTTCGTCAATTCGTCAATTCGTCAATTCGTCAATCATTCAATCAATCATTCAATCGTTCAATCGTTGCATCGTTGCATCGACCCCGGGGCTGGGGGCGCATATCCTCAGGCCGAGGGTGCCGTCGCGGAACTCGGGACCGATCGGGTTACGATTCATGCTGCGGCCCGAGAGCGAGCCGAAGAAGAACGCGCCGCCGCGCACGACTTTTTCGCTGGGGGCTCCGGGCGTCGCCGCGAACTCGTAGACGTTGCCCATGACGTCGTGCAGACCGGAGGGGCTCTCGGAGGCTGGGAAAGACCCGACCTCGTCGGGGGCCATCGCGGCGATGTCGCGGTCGTAGGTCTGGTCGAAGTTCGCCTCGTCGGGGCCGATGTCATCGCCGGTGGGGAAGTAGCGCCCGTCGGCGCCACGGGCCGCGCGCTCCCACTCGAACTCGGTGCAGAAGCGGGCGCCCGGGACCCGACCGCTGCGATCCAGCCAGTCCATGTAGGCCTGGGCCTCCTCCTCTCGCAGCCCGGTGATGGGCAGGCGCAGCCAGTTCTGCTCGGCGCGCACGGTCCGGGCCGGTCGCACCAGCGGCTCGCCCACGCGGGTGGTCTGTAACTCGGTGCCGACCATCGTGGTGATCTGCCAGGCCCCATCCGGGCGCTGTTGCAGGCTCGGCCCTTGACGCATCGCCGCCGCCTCGCCCCTCGGCGTCCACGCGGACCGCTGCTCGGGCGGCAAGGCCTCGAGGAACTCGATCCAGTCGGCGTAGGTCGTCTCGTGGATCGCGATCACGTAGGCGTCGGTCACGACCTCGTGCATCGGCACGGTCGCGTAGAAGCCCGTTCGCAGGTCCTCATCGCCGGCGCTGCCGTACAGGAACCGACCCGCGGGCACCACCACGAAGCCCGCGGGCACCGTCGCCGGCAGCGACACGTCGAGCCGCAGCGCCTCGCCGCGGCGGACCAGCAGCGGGTAACGAACCAGCGGGCGGCCAGGCAGCTGAAAGCTCAGCCGGTACGAGCCCGGTGGCAGCGGCTCCTGCCGGGGGGTGAGCCCGAGCTCACGCGGCTCGGAGGCCACGAGGCGGCCATTGGCCCGGCGATCGTAGCGCTCGAGGCGCACCTGCGCGCCGGCGGGCGTGGTCGCGAGGGAGAGCTCCGCCGGCGCGGTCCACCGCGCCGTGCGCTCGCCGCTCTCGTCGTGGAGGTGCATGCGCGAGACCAGGTCCTCGACGTGCGCGCGGTCCTGGCCGCGCTCCGCGAGCAAGGCCCGGGCCTCGAGCACGTCGCCGAGCAGGGTCCGGACGTCGCTGCGCGTGGAGTCGCGGCTGTGCGCCGCCTCGAGCTCGCGGGCGGCGAGGCCGTAGAGCCCCTCGAGCTCGGTGACTCCGGCGAGGGCGCGGGCCCAGGCCTGCTCGGCCGCCTCGGTGTCGGCGACGTCGAAGCGGGAGAAGGCGAGGGCGCGGTCGGAGACGACCTCGGCGTCGCGGGCGCGGGCCTGCTCGAGCAAGCCGTTCGCGGCCCGCAGGTGGGCGTCGACGACCGCGGCCAGGGCGGCGCTCTGGGACAGGCGGACGCCGACCAGCACGCCGAGCAGCAGCAGCGGCGCGGCCACCATGGCGATCGTGCGGAGGCGGCGGCGGCGGCGGACCAGGGCGGCGCTCAGGTCGATGAAGCTGGCCTCGCGCGGGCGCAGCGAGGC
>NZ_JACCSO010000495.1 GCF_013812955.1 Nannocystis sp.
AGCCCGTGCCTGGCGATGCGGTGATCGGCTACATCACGCGCGGCCGCGGGGTCGCCATCCACCGCCGCGACTGCCCCAACATCGTCAGCAGCTCCGAGCCCGAGCGGCTGATCGAGATCGAGTGGGGGCAAAATCGCAGCCGCTACCCGACGACCGTGGCGATCCAGGCGAACGACCGCGTCGGCCTGCTGCGCGACATCACCGAGGTCTTCGCCGACCTCGGCGTCAGCATGACGCAGATCAACGTCGTCACCAACCGCAAGGACAAGACCGCGATGTTGACCACCTCGCTCGAGGTCTCGAGCAACGAGCAGCTGGTGCGCATCCTCGGCCGCATCGAGCGCATCCCCGGCGTGTTCAAGGCCAGGCGCCAGCGCTGACTCGGCGCGCGGCCTGGGCGGCTGCGCGCGTCGAGCTGGACTTCAGGACCTGCCGTTCGGGGCATGTCCTGAAGTGACCCCTGGCGTCAGCGGATGCGCTTCAGGCGGAAGTCGCCGTCGGGGCCGGCGAGGTCGCTGAAGATGCCGGCGACGCGGGCGTCGGCGGCGGAGCTCGGCTCGAGCTTGCCGATGTAGAGGGCCTGGTAGCCGCTCTGTTCGTTGACCTGGTACAGCGAGAACAGGGTGCCCTGGCTGGTGGTGGTCAGGCGGCCGGTGAAGCGGCTGGGGTCATCGGGGGGGAACACCAGGCGGCCGACGAAGTTGTGTTCGTCGAGCATGATGAAGATGACCTCGTGGGCGAGGGTCGTCGGGACGAGTTGTCCGTTCAAGTCCCGGTCAAAGCTGAACTCCCAGCGTCCGCTCAAGTCCATGCGCCACGCTCCTTTGGGCGGGAAGAGCATCACGGACGGGGGGTGCGCGTCAACTGGGCCCTGGGGTGGGGGTCCGGCGCGGAGGCCCGATTCCGGGCCTCGACGCGGAGTCTGCGCGCTCAGTTGTCCTCTTCGGGCTGGACGCTCTCCATGTAGCGGCCCATGGGGGCTTTGTCGTCGAAGAGCTCGTCGATGTAGTCGGCGAGGTTCATGTTCAGCTCCTCGATGTCGGTGTCGAGGTAGGAGGCGATCGAGACGCAGTGGCTGTCGTTGAAGGAGCGCCAGTAGGGGAGGTAGTAGCCGAGGTTGTCGCGGGTCTCGTAGAGGTCGACCAGCAGGTCGGTGTCGGCGGCCCAGTAGGACATGATGTCGGGCTTGGCGTTGGCGTCGAAGAAGTTCTCGTAGGAGTAGCGCGAGTAGTTGTAGTCGCGCTGGAAGAAGATGGTGCTCAGGCGGTCCTTCGGGAAGATGTCGGCGAGGTGGGTGTTGAGCACGCCGAAGTCATCGGTGATCGGGAAGCCGGCCGGGAGCTCGCTGAAGATCGAGTCGACGTTCCACGAGCTGCGGATCTTGGTGTGCAGCGGGTTCGAGAAGCCGCTGCTCGGGAAGATCGGGCCGGCGTCGTCCATCATGTAGCCGCGCTTGGCCGCGAGCTTGCTGCGCAGGAAGTAATAATTGATCAGCGAGCCGGCCCCGCCCGCGCTGCAGCCGGTGACGAACAGGCGGTCGAGCTCGGGGAACTGCTTCGCCATCCACTCGCTGGCGCCGAGGATGTTGGTGTGCCCGGCGTGGTGGAACTCGAGGTCCGGCCCGACGCCCTCCGGGTCCGTGTAGGTGATCACGTTGTTGCCGGTGTGCACGTCACCGGTGCAGTAGGGCAGGAAGATCATGTTCCAGTCCTTGGTCGGGCCCTCGAGGTTGCGGCGGATCAGCGGCGTGATGCTGGCGCTCGGACTCGCGGCGTTCAACAGGTTGTCGGGGATGCCGTCGGGGTGCGCCGCGCCGAGGTCGCTCTTGCCCGAGCAGCCCGCGTAGTCCCAGCAGGCGCCGCCCGGCTCGAGGTAGATCAGCAGGTCCTTGGCGCCCTCCTTGTAGTTGACGAAGAACTTGTACTGGCTGCCGTTGCCGCACACCGTGCCAGGCACCTCGACCTTGAGCCACTTCTCGTACGCGGCCGGCACCTCGGGCCCGGTGTCGTCTCCGCCCGTGCTCTCGTCCCCGGTCGTGCCCGCCGTCGTCGTGGCGCCGCCGGTGCTCTCCGCGCCGGTCGTGACAACCACGTCGCCGGTGCTGCCGCCGCTGCCGGTCCCGGGCTCGGCGGTGCCGTCGCTGGTGCCCGCATCGCCGCTCCCCGAGCCGCAGGCCGCGCCAAACAGAACCACCATCGATGCGCCCGCGAACCAGCTGTGACGTGTCATTGTCGCCGACGGTAGCAAGCTCGGGCGCGCGTGAAACCGGCGCGCCCCGCGGCCAGTAAGCGGCTTCATGTGAGGCTACGCGCATACGCCTAAGCTTGCATTCCTACACCCAGGGATGAGAAGGTCGAGAAATGCGATGTTTCGGGATCGGCCTCGCCTCCAGTCTTGTGGGTTTTTTTACCTTTGGCGCCGCCAAAGCCGATGAGCCGGTGTTCAGCGGGCAGTCGGAGGACCCGCAGGCAATCTACGGCGGCGAGACGGTGGCCGCGTGCGGGTGGCCGACGACGGTGAGCATGGAGGGCGCGTGCACGGCGACGCTGGTGCACCCGCAGGTGGTGGTGTTCGCGGCGCACTGCGGCGGTGGCTACAAGAGCATCTGGATGGGCGAGAACATCAACCAGCCGGCGCGCACGCTGAAGCCGGAGTTCTGCAAGACCTTCCCGGGCGGCGGCCCCGGGAACGGCAGCGACTTCGCGTTTTGCAAGCTCAAGGAGCCGGTGCTCGACGTCCCGATCGTGCCGATCCTGATGGGCTGTGAGACCGAGATTTTGCAGAAGGGCCAGGCGGTGACGATCGCCGGCTTCGGCAACGCGGACAACGGGCCCTACGGGATCAAGCGCGCGGTCACCACGACGATCTCGGGGCTGTCGGGCAACGAGATCAACATCGGCGGCGGCGGCAAGGACAGCTGTCAGGGCGACTCGGGCGGACCGGTGTATGTCGAGCTGCCGGGCATCGGCTGGCGCGTGTTCGGCATCACCTCCTACGGGGGCCAGTGCGGCAGCGGCGGGACCTACTCGATGATGCACAACGGCGTCGGGTGGATCGAGCAGGAGGCCGGCATCGACATCACCCCGTGTCACGCGGCCGATGGCAGCTGGGCCCCCGGCTTCGGTTGCAAGGGCTTCCCGCGCGACCCGGTGACCAGCGGCAGCGGGACCTGGGCCCTGGGCTGCGGCGGCGGCGAGATCGAGGGCTTCAGCGCCACCTGCGGCGCGGCCTTCGACCCCGCGCCGGACCTCACGCTGCCGACGGTGTCGATCATCAGCCCCATCGAGGGCCAGATGTTCATGGGCGAGGGCGGCGCGGAGGTGCTGGTCCAGATCGACGCCAAGGACGTCGGCTGGGGCGTCAAGGAGGTCCATCTGCTGATCAACGGCGAGGCCTTCGCGGGCAACATCGACGCCTTCCCGCCCTACGAGTACGCGCTGAAGTTCCCGAACGGCGGCTTCACGGTCGGCGCGCAGGTGTTCGACCTCGCCGACAACATGGGCGAGGCGATCCCCGTCAACATCGGCATCAACGGGCCGGCGCCGGCGCCGGAGCCGGAGCCGGAGCCCGAGCCCGAGCCGACCACCGGCGAGGGTGAGAGCGCGGGTGACAGCGGCGACGCGCCCACCGGCGGCGGACCCGACGCGGGCTCGAGTGGTGACAGCGCCGACGACGACAGCGCCAGCGGCACCGCCGGCGAGGATGACAAGGACAGCGGCTGCGGTTGCCGTCAGGGCACGCCCGACGCCGGCATGCTGGCGCTCGCGGGCCTCGGCCTGTTCGGCTGGCGCCGCCGTCGCTGATGCCCGTGAGATGCGCGGGGAGCTGTCCCTGCGCACATGTCCTTGAGGCCATGTCCCGGGGGCGACGGCGCACGGAGGCGCCGCGCCGGGTCACTGGCAGGTCGCGTTGCTGCCGCTGACGATGAAGGTGTTGCTGGTGCACCAGCCCTGCTGGGCGTCGGGGGTCCACAGCTTGGTGCCTGCGGGGGCTTTGATGCCGCCCGGGTTGGCGCCGCTCGCGGGCGTCGCTTTGGCGGTGACCTGGCCGTTGACGACGACCGTGGTTGCGAGGGTGGTCCGGCGGTAGGCGGTCTTGACCGGGTCCATCAGGAACTTGTGCAGGCGAAAGGCCGCCGCGTCGCCGACGGCGTGGTCCCACTCGGCCTTGCAGCAGGTGTAGGGGGCGTTGTAGCTGGAGCCCGCGGGCGCGGTGCACAGGGCGCTGCCATTGCCGCCGCAGTTGCTGCCGTTCGGGTGCGCCGAGCAGCAGGAGTCGTGCATGTTGGCGCCGACGGTGACATCGCAGCGGTAGCGGCCGTCCTGTTGCTCGGAGCACGAGCCGTTGGGGAAGCCCTCGCAGTTTTTGCCCGACGCGCCGAAGCAGGTGTCGAGGCCGGTGCAGCTCGCGGGCACGACGTCGAGGAGGCCGCGCGTCGGCACGCCGGCGGCGCTGCTGGTGTAGATCTGGAAGCGGTAGTAGGCGGTGGTCGAGGCGGTGGTGTCGACGAGCTTGCGCGCGCCGGTGCCGCTCGAGGACAGGTAGTTGACCCAGGCGACACCGTTGTAGCGCTGGATCCGGATGTCGGCCGTGCCGCCGCTGAACTCGCGGCGATGCAGGCGCGCGAGCATACGACTGCCGGCGGTGACGCTGACCCACGCGGAGTTGTAGGGGCTCGCGGACGAGACGGTGATCAGGGCCGCGGGTGAGCGATAGGTGATCGCGCAGTCGCCCGCGACATACGGCGTGCTCTCGGGATCCACGAGCTCGTCATGCTCGTCATGCTCGTCATGCTCGTCATGCTCGTCATGCTCGTCATGCTCCTGCACCTCATCGGCGTCGTCCTGCGTGGTCGACTCGCCCACCGCGTCGCTGTGGCCGGGATCTTCACAGGCCGGGAGCACGGTACAGAGCCACGCGGCCGCAGAAGCACGAAGATATGGACGTTTCATCGCCGCGCAGGATAACAGCCGTGCGCAGGTATCTCTGTGATCTTGATGTGGGTGGTGATGCCCCCGGCATCGGGCATCTTCGCGCCGGTTGCGAGCGGGTCTCAGAAGCGGCCGGAGAGCACGAGACCGCCGATGCTCGGGCTCAGCTTGAGGCGGCTCATGGCCGGGGGCTGGAGCTTGCGGATGCCGAGGCGATAGACGATGCCGCCGGCGGCGATCACGAGGAAGCCGGTGAGCATGGTGGCGCCACCGACCTGGGTGAGCCTGTTGCTGCTGATGAGCTTGTCGTTGAGGTCGTCGATCTGGGTGGCCAACCGGGCGCAGGGCGTCGAGGTCATGCGCGAGCAGTCCTGGCGCTGGCGCTCGTCCTCGGCGCCGGCGAGCTCGTCGTGGCGCCTGCGACCCTGGATGGTGCCCGCGAGGGTCAAGGCGAAGCCGAGCAGCGAGACCACGCCGCCGCCGGCCATCGTGCCGATGCCGGCGACCCGCAGCTGGTTGCCGCGGGTCGTGTCGTGCGCCACGGGGATCGGGCGGGAAGGCGACGGCGCCGGCTCCGGGCCGACCATCGGCGGCTCGGCCTCGACCGGGAACCCGGGCGCCGGCGGATCGGGCGTGGCCGGGATCTCGGGCGGCGCGGACTCGGCGGTCGTCGCGGGCGGGGCTTCGGGCGCGTCGACCGAGAGCGGGGCGTCGGGGCTGCGCGTGTGGTCCACCGTCGGCGTCGGCGTCGGCGTCCCGGCCGGGGTCTGCGCGAGGGCCTGGGCCGAGCCGAGGCTCAGCGCCGTGAAGATCGCCACGGCGCTGATGCAGTGACGGCCGCGGGTGGAGGTCGGAAGTGTTCGCACGGTGATGCTCCCTTCGTGATTCATGGCGTGGTGCTCACCTGAGGGCCGGAATGTCGCCGCGCAGGACGCAGTAGCCGAGGCCCGTATCGCACCTCACGTCGAAGTCGGGGTTGATGCCGGAGAGCGGGAGGTCCGCCCCGTCCTCGCCCTTGCCCCTGCAGTCTTCCTCGGTCGAGCAGCACTCGGCGTCGAGCGCACATCCGATGAGGGGATAAAGGCCGCGCACCTCGTATTCGGCGGTGCAGCCGTCCTGCGTGAATTTGAGGTCGGCGCTGAACTGGGTGCCCTGATAGTTGGCGCTGACGAGCACGCGGGCGTTGCTCCACTCGTAGCGGATGTTGGTCGCCGGGTAGGGCGGGATGTCGGGGGTGCCCTCGTTCTCGGGGGTCTGGGGATCGTCGGGGTCCCCGGGGATCAGCGGCAGCTCCGGGAGGGTGATCTCGGAGACCGAGAACTTGGTCGCCGCGCAGAACTCCTCGTCGTCCGGCAGGCCGGCGGTGAACTTGGCGAGCGCGTTCGGCTCGGCGTTGGGATCGACGATCGCGGGATCGCTGGAGCCCGCGCGGTCGATCAGTTCGCCGAGGGTGGCCGGGCGGATCGCCATCGAGGGCTCGGAGAACTTCGGGGTGCCGTTGGCGCCGCCCTTGGCGTAGTAGGTCTGCAGGCCGAGCACTTCGCCCTTGAGCCCGCCGCACGCGGACTGCGGGTCGCCGCTCGTGAGCGTATAGGTGGTGGCGAAGTCGCCGTGCGCGGTGGTGCAATAGGATTGCGGCTGCTGGCAGCCGCCGGTCGTCAGGCTGAGGACGAGGCCGAGCCCGAGGGCCAGCGCCGAGGTGGAGAAGACCGAGGTGGAGAAGACCGAGGTGGAGAGGAAGGTGAACCGGTTGAGTGCCGACATGATGCACCTCGTCTAGAAGGTCAGGCGGATGCCGAAGCGGAACAGCCGCGGCTGTTGGTAGGCGATGGCGTTGCCGTAGTTGGGGTTCTTGACGACGGGGCTGCCGTTGACGTCGTTTTTGAGGTCCCCGATGCTGCTGCCGGACGGGAGCGGCTGCACGTCGGAGAACGTGTAGCTCTGGTCGACGGCGATCACTTGCTGGAAGTTGGCGACGTTGAACACGTCCATCGTGACCGTGATGCCGAGGTCCTTGGTGAGCATCTTGCGATAGCCGATGTTGGTGTCGATGCGGAAGGTCCAGGGCAGGCGGGGACCGTTGCCGCGCGGCAAGATGAAGGCCTCGTCGGAGCCGTAGAGGAAGTGCGAGCCGAGGTAGCTGGTGGGGGTGCCGGAGCTGGCCCGGAACGAGCCGCCGAGCTGGATGGCCTGATTGCCGCGCAGCGGGATCTCACCGGCGGTGAAGATCTTGAAGACGTGGCGGGTGTCGCCGGGCAGGTAGCCGGTGCGGTTCAGGAGCAGCGACTGGAGGTCGAAGTCCGAGTTGATGTTCGGGTCGAGCTGTCCGGTCTCGGGGCGAAACAGACCGGCCATGTTGCCGCGCAGCCACGAGGCGGTGTAGCTGCCCGAGATCAGGAAGTTACGGCTGAAGCGCTTGTCGAGGTAGACGATCAGGGCGTCGTAGACGCGGGTGGCCTTCGGGAAGTCCTTGGCGATGCCGTAGCCGGGGTTGCCGATGAAGTAGGTCTGGGCCTCGTCGCGGCTCATGTCCTCGATGACGCGGGAGAGCCAGCGGTGGGTGTAGTTGACGCCCAGGCGGCCGTTGGCGAAGATCTCGTACTCTGCGCCGGCGACGATCTCGTCGCTGGACTGGGGCTTGAGCTTGGGGTCGACCGGGGTCTTGCCGGCGCCGGTGAGGATCCACTTCTGGTCGGGGCTGGTCGGTCCGCCGACGGTGTTGCGGGCGTCGTCGTCGCGGCAGGCGCCCTGGTCGGTCAAGGAGACCTTGGTCGGGTCGCAGAGGGCGGCGTCGTGCACCGAGGCGATCTGCGGCTCGCCGGAGCCGGCGCGGTCGGCCAGGTTCAGCGGCACGCTCTGGTAGAAGCGGGCGTAGTTGATGAAGAGCTTGGACTTGCCGGACTGGGTCGGGTCCCAGATCAGGCCGACGCGCGGGCTCAGCTGATTGGGCATCGCCAGGGCCAGCTGACCGTCGCCGCCGAACATATGCTGGGCATCGTAGCGCAGGCCCGCGTTCAGCGTGACCTTGTCCATGATGCTCCAGCTGTCCTGGATGAATCCGCCGATCGTGGTCGAGTAGGTCGTCCACTTCAGGTTGTCCAGGATCGTCGCCTGGTCGGGGCCGCTGAGGAAGCCGTACTGGCGGTTGTCGCTGAAGCCCGTGCCGTTGGTCGTCTCGCGGTACAGCGTTCCGCCGGAGTAGCCGCGGTTGCTGACGTAGCGCATGTACTCGAAGTCGACGCCGAACTTGATCAGGTGGTGGCCGAGGCCCTGGGCCAGGCGAGTGGCCATCGAGCGGACCTGGGCGCGGTCGAGGGTGCGATCGTAGAGGAAGCCCGGGCCATTGGTGGAGTAGTTCTGGACCGGACAGACGACGGTGCGGGTGCCCGCGTCCATGTTGTTCGGATCCATCGGGTCGGCGACGTAATAGGGGTCACAGGCCCCGGCCGGTGACCCGCCCGGAATCTTGGCGAAGTCGGTGATCGAGTGGAAGTCGGGGGTATTGCGGCGCCAGACCACGCCCGGCGTGGCGGCCAGGCCGGTCTTGTCGCCGATGCGCGAGCCGTCGGAGCCCATTCTGCTGTTGACCTGGTGGTGCCAGCCGACGGTGGTATCGACGTTCCACTTGTGGTCCGCGCTGGTCGCGTTCCATTTGAGCTGGAGGTCGCTCGAGGAGTCCTTGTATTTGTGCGCGAGGGCGGTGTAATCGCCGGCGGCGCTGACGACCTCGGGCTGACCGGTGCGGGCATCGAGGCCCCAGGTGCCGTTGCCGCCGGAGAGGCTGGGGGCGTAGATACCCAGCAGCTCGAGGGTGTGGTTGGGGGCGGGGGTGTAGGTCAGCTTGCCGAGGGCCTGGACGGTGGTGCCCTGGGCCTTGCGGGTGTTGGTGGTCCCGGCGATGCGCTCGGTGACGCCGAAGCCGCGGTCCGGGTCATCGGTGACCTCGCCGGTCTTGGGGTCGACGTATTGCGGGAGGCCGGTGATGGGGTCGACGACGCGGCGGTTCCAGGAGGTGGTGACGTTATAGACGGTGCGCGAGACGCTGACGCCGCCGTAGAACCACAGCTTGTCCTTGATGATGCGGCCGCCGATGTCGAAGCCGGCGTCGCCGAGCCAGCTGAGGTTGCGCTCGGCGACGATGGTCTGGCCCTCGCGGCGGGGGATCTTGATCTGGCCCTGGAGCTGGCCGGGGGTGTAGAAGCCCCAAACCCCGCCATGGAACTCGTTGGAGCCGGACTTGGTGATGGCATTGACGATGCCGCCGGTGGCGCGGCCGTACTCGGGCATGTAGCCGCCGGCCTCGACCTTGACCTCCTCGACGAACTCGACCGAGAGGCCGGTGCCGTTGAGGCCGAAGCCGGGGTCGTTGACCGACAGGCCGTCGACGTAATACTTGTTCTCCGGCGAGGTGGTGCCCGCGACGGAGGTGCCGTAGGTGTCGTTGCGGGCGCCGGGGGTGGCCTCCGCGATGGCCTCGAACGAGCGATTGGCGGCGCCCTTGCCGGTCGGAACGGCGATCGGGACCCGGCGGGCCATCTCCTTGTCGATCGCCAGGCCGGTCGAGCTCGAGACCACGTCGATGGTCGGGGCGTCGACGACGATGGTGCGGGTATCTTTGATCCCCGAGGCGACCAGCGACACGTCGAAGCGCACGGTGGTGCCGGCGCGCAGCTGCAGGCCGGTGCGCCGCTGGCCCTGGTTGTAGTCCTTGTGGATGACCGAGACCTCGTAAGTCCCCGGGGGTAGATTGGGGACGCGATAGAGGCCGCTGACGTCGGTGGTCCGGACGCGCTCGCCTTGCAGCTTTTCGCCGGTGATGACGACGACAGCGCCCTCAACGCCGGTCCCGCTGGAGGCGTCGCGGACGACGCCGATGACGGTGGCGTCGCTCGGGGCGGCCTCGGCCGTCGAGACGACCGCGGTTTGTGCGGCCACGGCACCCAAGATCGATATCCAAGCACTCCTGCGCATGCGGCGGTCCTCTCCGGCGGGGATGGCTGATCGAGGCGATCACGTGATCATGGCGACCATGGCGATCGAGGAATCAGGCTGATCGGCTTGATCGGCTTGATCGGGCTGCTCGAGGCTCGCGCCGCGTCGGCCCCGGGGGGTCGGCCACGACGCACGTCACTCGCGCATGTGTGATCGCAAATAACTCGTCTGGTACACAAACGTCAACAACGAATGAAACCTTTTTGTAACCGCGATGGTCCGAGCGCGCCAGCCGAGGTTCGGCGGTATGTTCAGAGATAATCAGTCGGGTCCGTGTGCAGGGCAGACGGTCGTGGCTGGTGATAGGAACGTATGTGCAGGGATGGCGGGGCCCCCACTCTTGTATGCGCAACTGCTCGCTCGGCCGGACTCAGCGGCGCTTGCCGACCTCACGTAGCGCGCTGGCGGTCAGGAACTGCTTGACCTCGTCGAGCTCGCGCCAGGGGTCGCCTTTGCGGGCTCGTGCGGACAGCCGGGCGGCGAGGTTCTTGAGGTTGTAGCGCTGCGAGCTGGGCAGATCGTTCAGTTCGTCCCAGCCCAGGGGCACGGAGACCGGAGCGCCGGGGCGAGCGCGGACCGAGTACGGGGCGACGCTGGTGGACCCGCGGTAGTTACGGAGATAATCGATGTAGATCTTGCCGGTGCGCGAGGCCTTGGTGGCGGTCGCGGTGAACAGCTTGGGGGCGGCGCGCGTGAACTCGAGGGCGATGCCGCGGGCGAAGCTCTTGACCTGGTCCCAGGTCTGCTTGCCGGCGGTCACCGGCAGCACCACGTGCAATCCCTTGCCGCCCGTGGTTTTTAAGAAGCTGATCAGCTCGAGGTCCGTGAGGCGGGCGCGCACCGCTTGCGCGGTCTCCTTGACGCGGTCCCAGGGGACCGCGTCGTCGGGGTCGAGGTCGATGACGACCCGGTCGGGCGCGTCGGGGCGGGCGACGGTCGAGCCCCAGATGTGGAGCTCGACGGTCCCGACCTGCGTGAGACCGACCAGGCCGCGCGCATCTTTTATATAAAGGTAGGGCGCCTCGGCGCCGCCGTCATCGAGGTCGGCGGTCAGCACCCCGGGCGGCAGCTCGTGGTGGATGTGTTTTTGAAAGAAACAGGGTTTATCGGCGCTGTCCGGGCAGCGCACCACCGAGAGCGGACGGCCGGCGACCCAGGGAAGGATCCACTCGGCGGTCGCCGCGTAATATTCGGCGAGCTCGCGCTTGGTGATGTCGTCCGCGGGAAACAACACCCGATCGGGGTGAGAGAGCGGGATGCCCAGCACCGAGGCGGCCGCGGGCTTTTTCGTCGTCGCGGGCTTCTTCGTCGTCGCGGGCTTCTTCGTCGTCGCGGCCTTCTTCGTGGCGACCTTGCGCGGCCGGGGTGATGCGGGCTCGGGCTTGTCGGGCCTTTCAGGCCTGTCATCCATGGCGGCGGTGAGCGGGAGGGGGCGCTCGCGGTGGACCTCGGCCGGGCGCTTGTCCTCGCGGATGCCCTCGAACACCGGGTGGCGCATGCGGCCGTCGGTGGTCCAGTTGCTGAAGCTGACCTCGGCGACCAGCTCCGGGCGCACGAAGAGGGTGCGCGCGAGGCCCGGCGGTTGTCTTGTGAACGGATCTTTGGTGGTCTTTCGCTGCTCGAGGCGGGCGCGCAGCTCGGAGGCGCCGGCGAAGTCGAAGCCGGAGCCGACCTTGCCGGCGTAGACGAGCTCGCCGACGTCATTAAAAACACCGACCAGCAGGGCACCGATCTCGCGGCCGCCGCTGCGTGCGGGGTTAAAGCCGCCGATGACGACCTCCTGGCGCTTGCCGCACTTGACCTTCAGCCAGTCGCGGAAGCGGCCGGATCGGTAGGGGGCGGCGCGGCGCTTGGAGATGACGCCCTCGAGGCCGAGGCGGCAGGCGCGGGTGAACAGCGGCTCGCCTTGACCGATGATGTGCTCGGTGAGGCGCACGCGTCCGGGTCGGGCCTCGAGCGGGAGCAGCTCGGCCAGCGCCTGCTTGCGCTGCTCGAGCGGCAGCGGGCGGAGGTCGAGGCCCTGGACGTGCAGCAGGTCGAAGGCGAAATAGACGAGGGCGCCGTGGTTCTGCTCGGAGAGGGCGCGCTGCAGGTCGGCGAAGCGGGTGACGCCGTCGGCGCCGAGGTGCACGAGCTCGCCGTCGACGATCGCGGCGGTGACGGGGATTCGCGCGCGCAGGGCCGCGACCAGCCACGGGAAGCGGGCGCTCCAGTCCTCGCCGCGGCGCGTCAGCAGGCTTATGTGCTTACCATCGATGCGGGCGATGAGGCGATAGCCGTCGAACTTGATCTCGTGCAACCAGTCCGGACCGGCCGGGATGGCCTCTACCAAGGTCGCCAGCTCGGGGGCGAGCTTTGCCGGAAGTTTGGCGGTGCCCGGTGGTTTTGCGGAGCGGGCGAGCGCGGCGCGGATCGCCGGGGGCGGCTGCTCGGTGGCGGTGGTGCGGACTTTATTGCTGGCGCGGCGGCTGGCGCCGGTGCGCGCGGATGTGGCCTTGCTCGTCGCTTTGCCTGTAGAAGGCTTGGCGTCGGCGATGGTCTCGACGGTGAGGCCGGAGATCACGCTCTCGGGGCGGTCGCGGACCAGGACCTCGCCGTCCTCGTCGACCGCGTCGTCGTGCTGTTTGAGCAGCAGCCAGTTGTCGGCCCTATCTTTGTTTTTATTGATATCGCTATGATTGTTGCGCCGGCCGTGCATGCGCACCAGCGAGAAGCCGCCGTGCAGCTTTTCGCCCGCGAGCGTGAACTTGAGGTGGCCGCGGCGGTAGTCTTCCTCGGCTTCGCCCTCGGGGACCCAGTGCCCGCGGTCCCAGACGATGACGGAGCCGCCGCCGTACTCGCCCTCGGGGATGGTGCCCTCGAAGCCGCCGTAATCGACGGGGTGGTCCTCGACGTGCACTGCGAGGCGGCGGTCGGCCGGGTTCAGGCTCGGGCCCTTCGGCACCGCCCAGCTGAGCAATACGCCGCCGAGCTCGAGGCGAAAGTCGTAATGCAGGCGAGAGGCGGCATGTTTTTGGATCACGAAGCGTAGCCGGCCGCGGCTCTTGACCGGCTTGCCGGGTGGCTCGGGGGTGACCTCGAAGTCGCGCTTTTGTTTGTAGCGCGCCAGCGACATCGCCTAGCTCGCCTTCCGTGCGGCGGGCAGGGCGCGGGGACGGCTCGACCGGCCGGACTTTTTGGTGGCGGTCTTTTTGGCCGCGGTCTTTTTGGCCGCGGTCTTTTTGGTGGCGGCGGATTTTTTTGTGGCCGGCTTTTTGGCCGCGGTTCTTTTGGTGGCCGTCGTGCGCGCGGCGGTCTTGGCGGCGGTTTTGGCGGCGGTCTTCGTCTTCGCCGAGGTTTTTTTCCTGGTGGTCTGCTTGCTCGCGGTCTTGCGCCGGGCGGGCTCATCCGTATCATCCGTATCATCATCAACGTCGGCCGCGGCGCCGCCTTTGCCACCGAGGCTGCGGCGCAGCAGGGACATGATATCGACGACGTTGGTCGGTTCTTCGGGCGCCTCCTCGGGGGTCTCGGATTCCTCGGTGTCGCCGGTCTCGATCTTGTGGTTGATGAACTCGAGCAGGTCGTCGCGGTAGGTGTCTTTAAAAGTGGCCGGGCGGAAGGGGGCGTCCATGTCGCCGACGAGGCGCTCGGCCATCTTGATCTCGCCGGGGGAGAGCTTGAGCTGGCCGGCGGCGGCGGTCGGGATCGCATAGTCCTCGGGCTTGCGCAGCTCGTGGTCGTAGCGCAGCAGCTCGAGGATCAGGGCCGGGCCGCGCACCATCACGGCGGCGACGCTCTCGCGGGTGCGGATGACGACGCGGGCGATGCCGACCTTGCCGCTGCGCTTCAGGACCTCGCGCAGCAGCACGTAGGCCTTCTCGCCGCGCTTGTCGGGGACCAGATAGTAGGGCTTCTCGAAGTACATCACGTCGATCTCGCTGGCGTCCGTGAACTGGACGATGTCGACGGTCTGGGTCGCCTTGACGTTGGCGCGCTTGAAGTCCTCCTTTTCGACGGTGACGTACTCGCCGGGCGAGTACTGGTAGCCCTTGACGATGTCGGCCGACTCGACCGGCTCCTCGGTGACGCGGTTGTACCGTTGATAACCGACGGGGGCCATGTCGCGGCGGTCGAGCAGGTCGAAGTCGAGGTCGTCACGGGTCTCGGCCGAGTGCAGACCGACGGGGATCTGCACGAGCCCGAAGCTGATCGATCCCTCCCAAATTGCTCTGGTCTGCATGTCCGTCGCCTTTCGGATCGCGTCTCGTCGGGTCAGGTCGACCAGGGCCGGCGCGGGGTTGAGCCGGCCCGCAGGTTGGAATGCGCTACTGGCGGTCGATCAGGGCGTCGAGGACCGGGAGGTGGCTCTCGCAGCGCATCCGCAGGTCGCGGCTGACCGCCTTGACGTCCTCGGTGACGGAAGAATTATTGAGGGCGGCCTCGTAGTCCTTGATGCCGTGCTCCTCGCCCTCCTTGAGGATCTTGAGGGCGGCGGCGTCGCCGAGCAGGTTCGCGGTCGCCTGGACGGCGTTGGCGAAGGTGCCCCACGCGCCCGAGGAGCTCGGCATGTCGCCGTTGTAGCGGATCAGCAGGTCGCGCAGGACGGTGACGGCATGGTTGTGGTCGGCCCAGATCTGCCGCAGATGCGCGCCCTCGGGGGCGCCGTCGACCTTGGTCAGCGCCTTCTCGTAGGTCTCGACGGCGGACATCTCGCCTTGCAGGAGACTCTTGATGGTATCGGGGGTGTTGCCGGTGGCGGTCGTGGTTTGCATGACAAAGACCTTTCTTCGCGGATAGCGGCTAAATGGCCGTGAGTGAGGAGGGCCGCCGCTCGTCCAGTGCCGGCGAGAGCTCGCGCGTGGGCCTGAATGTGCGGCGGTGAGAACTCGGGGGTCAGGCTGTCATGGGCGCCAGCGCTCGCCCGGGCAAGGGCGGCGACGAAATATCGAGTTTTCGGGTTGTGAGCCGGGCGTCCGGGGCCGTCCGGCGCACCAGCTGCGCATGGGCCGCTCGCCGAATTGCCGTCAAGTCGCACAATCCCACGACATGTCTCTACGGACATATCTCTGGACATGTCAGGGGCACGCGATCGGGTGCGGTCGCGGGGCCCATGATCGGAGCCCATGTTCGGGGCCCAGGGCCCAGGGCCCAGCGATCAGGGGGCCCAGCGCGATCAGGTGGACGCGGCCATACGCAGCGGGGCGGCGGGCTCGAGGGAGGTGTCGACGTCGACGCCGTCGCGCTCGCCGCAGATCTGCAGCGGCTCGCCGCCGAGGGCCCGCGCGGCTTGCAGTCCGGCGATCACGGCGGATTCGGCGATGCCGAGGTCGAGGCCGCCGGTCAGCCAGTCGCCGGCGAGCACCAGGTTCTTTAAACCGCTGTCGTCGGGGCGCAGGCGGTGGCGGCTGCTGCCGGGCAAGCTCAGGGTGTGGCGGTCGCTGGGGGCGGTCAGCATCCAGCAGTGCTGGGCGGCGAGGCGGTGCTCGCCGGTGCGGTCGGCGGGGTCGAGCAGCAGCTCCCAGTTGAGCTCGCAGGTGGCGGCGAGGGCGGCCTCCGGCCACAGGCGGCGCGGGTGCTCGCGTAACCACGCGCCGACGGTGTCGCGGACGAGCTCGCGGCTGGGGAAGGACTGGCCGGGCGCGGGTTCGGGGAGGGTGCCGTCGAGGGCGGCCAGGGTGGCGGGCCAGGCCAGCTGAGACCCGGAGGGTCGGGGAGCGAGGTCAGGCCCGGCGGGTCGGGGCCAGGCCTCGTGGGGGATGACGGCGGAGCGATTGGCCCAGCGCGGGAGGCTGGCCCCGGGCAGGGCGCCGGCGTGCACGGCCGAGGTGTGGCCGGCGAGCTGGGCCCAGGAGGGTGTGAGCCACAGCTGGGCGCCGAGGGTGGAGACGGCGTCGGCGTGCTCGAGGGCCTGGCGCCAGCGCGGGAGCTTCTGGGTGAGTTCGGCGCAGATGCGGGGGAGGGCGGGGCCGGGGATGCCGAGGATGACCTCGTCGAAGTCGAGGCCGCGACGCAGCGTGAATTCCTCGATCTCCGGCGAATCCGCGGACTCGAAGTCGAGGGCCTGGATCAGCGGGCTGTCGCCGAGCACGATCTGGGCGTAATGCGGGCGGCTGGGCCAGCAGGGCACGCCCTTGACGGTGACGAGCGGCTCGTACTCGTCGACGCCGGGGTCGAGCTCGACCTGGCGGCCGAGGCGGATGGCGGTCAAGTGTTCACCGTCGCTGCGCAGCTGCTTGACCTTGTGGAAGAACCGGAAGCGGACCCCGCGGCGGCGTAGCAGCTGATAGAGCGGCGCGAAGACGACCTCGCCGAGGTCGGCCTGCGGGGTGTAGTAGAGCGCGCCGCGGTGGGCCAGCAGGGCCCGCAGCAGCAGGCGCAGGCCGGCGCCGGCGGCCAGGGCCGGGCATTCGGGGTCGCCGTCCTTGTAGGCCAGCAGGGTCGCGTAGAAGCCGGCCAGCAG
>NZ_JACCSO010000452.1 GCF_013812955.1 Nannocystis sp.
GCGGGCGGCCCTCAGGCCTTGGTGCTGGCGCCGGCGCTGGCGACGGCCTTCTGGACCTCGTCGTAGTTGGGCTCGACGCCGGGGTTCGGGGCGATCCACGCGTAGGTGACGGCGCCGCTGGGGTCGATGACGAAGACGGAGCGCTTGGCGGCGGTGTAGCCGGTCATGCCGGCGAAGTCGTCGTGGGCGACGTCGTAGGCGCGGGTGGCCTCGCGGTTGTAGTCGCTGAGCAGCGGGAAGTTCAGCTGGTTGCGCTCGGCGAACGCGGCGTTGCTGAAGGGCGCGTCGACGCTGACGCCGAGCACTGTCGCGTTCAGGTCGTTGAGCGCGGTCAGCGAGTCGCGAAAGGAGCACATCTCCTTCTCACAAACCCCGGTGAAGGCGGCCGGGAAGAACGCGAGCACGACGGTCTTGCCTTGCAGGCCGGCGAGCGAGACGGGCTCGCGCTTGGTGTTGGGGAGGGTGAAGTCGGGGGCCTTGTCGCCGGTCTGCAGCATGCCGCATGCCTACCGAAGCCCCTCGTTGGCCGCAAGGGCCGGGGGCAGGGACGGCTCGGGCCAGCCGCACGCAGCGGGCTCGGCGGGACTTCGGTGCACGAGCATCGCGGCGGGCGCCTGGGGCTGCGCACCCCCGATCGTGAGCAGGCTGGACGGGTGGACCGGGCTCGGCCGCCGGGTGGTGCGGCCGACAAGTTTCAAACAATGACGGGGGCTGGATGTGCGTCGGAGCGGTCGGGGGCGAGGCGTGGGGGCGCGCGGATTGGGGTAAAACCGGGCGATGTCAGGCCGAATTCCGTCTCTCGCCGTGCTGCTGCTCCTGGCCGCTTGTGATCAGCCGTCCAGCGCCCCCAAGACGAAGCCGGCGGGCTCGCAGACCGCGGCGCCGGCTCCGGGCCAATCCGATGCGGCCGGGCCCGGAGCGACGCCGGTGACCCCGGGGGCTCCGGTGGTCGCGCCGGCCGTCGTCGAGGCGCCGGTGATCGACAGCGAGCACATCGCGGTGCCCGACAGCCTGGTGGCGGCCGGCATCCCGCCGATCCCGAAGGGGATCGCCGAGGCCGTCGGGGCTTATTCGGAGGCGCGCTCGGCCGCGGTGCTCGACTGGCATCCGCGTGAGCGCTCGCTGCTGGTCTCGACCCGCTTCGCCGACACCCCGCAGGTGCACGAGGTGCGCGGGCCCGGAGCGGCCCGGCGGCAGCGGACCTTCTTTCGGGATCGCGTCGGCGCGGCCACCTATCCGCCCGCGGGCGACGGCGGCTTCTTCGTGTTTTCAAAGGACCTCGGCGGCAATGAGTTCGCCCAGAACTGGCGCCTCGACGCCGGCGACCCGAAGCCGACCCTGCTGACCGACGGCGCCTCGAAGAACAGCCTCGGCCCGTGGTCGAACGCCGGCGAGCGGTTCGCATACACCTCGACCCGCCGGACTCGCAAGGACACCGACCTCTACGTGGTCGACCCGCGCGACCCGTCCAGCGACCGTCTCGTCGCCGAGGTCGAGGGCGGCGGCTGGCACCCGCTCGACTGGTCCCCGGATGACCAGCAGCTGCTGGTGAGCAACTACGTCTCGGTCAACGAGAGCTACCTGTGGCGCTTCGACCTGAAGAGTAACGAGCGGACCCTGCTGACCGAAAAGACAGCCACGCCGGTGTCCTGGAGCGGCGGCGCATTCACGGCGGACGGCGGCGCGGTGATCTCCGCGAGCGACGGCGCCGGTGAGTTCAAGCAGCTGATGCGCATCGAGCTCGCGGACGGCAAGATCACGCCGCTGACGGCGGCGATCTCGTGGGACATCGAGGACTTTGCGATCTCGCGCGACCGCAAGCACCTGGCGGCGGTCGCCAACGAGGGCGGCACCTCGCGCTTGCACGTGTACGAGCTGCCGGGCGGGCGCGAGCGGCCGATGAAGGCGGCGATGCCGGCGGGGGTGATCGGCGGGCTGAGCTGGCACCCGGACGGGCGCGAGCTGGCGTTCACTTTGTCGTCCGCGCGCTCGCCGGCCGACGCCTACGTGCTCGATGTCCAGCGCGGCAGCATCGAGCGCTGGACCGAGAGCGAGGTCGGCGGCCTCGATCCCAACACCTTCAGCGAGCCCGAGATCGTCGCCTGGAAGAGCTTTGATGAGCGCGAGATCCCCGGCCTCTATTATAAGCCGCCGGCGCGGTTCACCGGGCCGCGTCCGGTGGTGGTCGTGATCCACGGCGGGCCGGAGGGGCAGTCGGAGGCCGGCTTCATCGGCCGCAACAACTACTATTTGAACGAGCTCGGGGTGGCGCTCATCTATCCGAACGTGCGCGGCTCGACCGGCTACGGCAAGAGCTACGTGCGCCTCGACAACGGCGAGCTGCGCGAGGACTCGGTCAAGGACATCAGCGCGCTGCTCGACTGGATCGGCAGCAGGCCCGAGCTCGACGCCCAGCGGGTGATGATCATGGGCGGCTCCTACGGCGGTTACATGACCCTCGCGGCGTCGGTGCAATTCGCGGATCGCATCCGCTGCGCGGTCGACATCGTCGGGATCTCCAGCTTCGTCACCTTCCTCGAGCACACCGAGGCGTATCGCCAGGACCTGCGGCGCGTCGAGTACGGCGACGAGCGCGAGCCGAAGATGCGCGAGCATCTACAGAAGATCTCGCCGCTGACCCAGGCCGACAAGATCAAGAAGCCGCTGTTCGTGATCCAGGGCCGCAACGACCCGCGCGTGCCCGTCAGCGAGGCCGAGCAGATGGTCGCCACGCTGCAAAAGCGCGGCACCCCGGTCTGGTACCTCGAGGGCAAGGACGAGGGCCACGGGTTCTCGAAGAAGCGCAACCAGGACTATCAGATGTACGCGACGATCCTGTTCATGCAGACCTACCTGCTCGACGGGCTCGCCGCGCCGATGTCCCGGCCCTGAACGCTGGTTTGAAACAATGACTTAACAGCGCGTCGCATGGCGGGCGCGCGGCGCGTCGTATTCGTCGTGGTCGTGCGTGGTCTGAAGTATGTTGCGCCCATGTCTCTGCCCGCGCTGTCCCTGCTCTCCGACCACCGCACCGAGCTCTCCGAGTCCTTCGAGGACACCTTCGCCTCGCTCGAGAAGTACTTCACCCTCGGCGATGCCCCCGACGACGACGACACCGAGGCCGCGCGTTCGGTGGCGAGCCTGCTCGCGGAGGTGCAGCACTCGAGCGATGTCGACTGTGAGTACTACCCGTGCACCCTCTCCGGCGCGGACCCGACCTCCGACGAGTTCTTCGCGGCGCTCGGCGTGGCTCGCGACGAGCGCTGCGAGGTGAGCGGATGGGACAACCCCAGGCTCGAGGTCACGCGCGCGGTCGCTGGCGAGGGCGTGGGGTCGGCGCTCGCCCTGATCACGCGCCTCAACTCGGATGCGCTCACCGAGCTGTCCTCGTATGTGACGGAGGAGGACAAGACCGCCATCGACGCGGCCATCGCCAGGCTCGCGGCGCTCGGACCGATCGTCGGTCTCCAGCTCTGCACCGATGACGGCGCGAGCAAGCTGCTGCTCACGCTGGCGCGGCGGCCGAGCGGCAAGCACGTCGGCGTGCTCACGATCGCGATCGAGACCTGAGCCATCAAACTTCAGTCGGCGGTCAGGCGCTGGGCGAGCATGTCGGCGAGGCAGTCGACGGCGCCGCCGAAGCTGGCGTCGCAGATCGACTCGATGCAGCAGCGCAGCTCGGCCTGGTCGCCGGGCGTGGCCGGGTCGTCGGCGAGGTTCAGGGCCTCGCACACGTCGCGGATGCGGCCCGGCGGGGTCGCCTGCCCGGTGGTGGCGTTGCTGCAGCCGGGGCCGATGCCGAAGTCGTACTGCTTGTTGGCCGGGGTGTCGCTGTCGTTCGGGAGGATGTCGGACTGCTGCCAGTCGCGATGCACGAGTGACGCCACGCCGCCCGCCACCGGCCCGTGCGGGGGCTCGGGGTCGTGCGCCGTCACCGGTGGCACGCCGGCGAGCACGAGCATGAACACCGGCTTGCCCGCGGCCTCGAAGCCGCCGGCGAGCAGGTCGGTGTAGCGCGAGCGGGGGAACAGCGGCTCCTTGTCCGCCGCGACGCACGACTCGTGGACGCCGTCGTCGTCGTCGTCGACGCAGGTCATGCTGGCGTTCCAGCACGCGGCGCTGGTCGGGCTGCCCTTGACGCCCGGGATGCCAGGCAGGTCCTCCCAGTACTTGTTGAACTCGGGGTCGGCCTTGTTCTTGGGGTCGAAGTACGCGAAGTTTTCGGTCGAACAGTCGGTCTCGTCGGTCAGCAGCACGATCGCCAGGACCCCGCCCTCGCGCAGGAACGGCTTGGCGCCCTGGTTCCACGCGGCCTTCGGGTCGAGCGCGCGCAGCATCGCCTCGAGCGGCGCCTCCATGCCGCAGCCGTCGATGCCCTGCGGGGCGATGCAGGCCAGCGCGTCCGCGGCCGGGTCACCGACCCCGTCGGCGCCGACGATGTTGTGGGTCGCGAGGTCGAAGTGAATGAAGGGGTCGGCCGGCGCGGCGATCCCACCCTCGATGCAATTGGCGGTGCACGCCTCCGGCACGGTCGGGGCGTCGGCGCCGACGCCCTCGAAGCGCTCGAGCCGCTCGGTGCAAGGCGTGGCCACCGGGGCGCCGTTGCTGGGCACATAACCGGGCTTGTAATAGGGGGTGCAGAGCAGGTGCCCGACGTCGGTGGTCGTCACCATGATGTTGACGTCGGCCCCGACCGGCTGGCCCTGCGCGTCCTTCAGGGTGCGCAGGCGGTCGACCAGCTTGGCGAACTGCGCCGCCAGGTTCTGCTGCTCCTCGCCCATCGAGCCCGAGTTGTCGACGACCAGCAGGATGTCGAGCTGGTTGCAGGTGCCCGCGACCACGCAGGTCAGCAGGTCCTCGCCGGTGTCCTCGCCCGGGAGGTCGGGCTGCGGTCCGCCCGAGCTCGAGGCGCTGCCCGTCGGGGTCGAGCTGCCGGTGTCGGTGCCCAGCGAGTCGAGTGATCCTGAGCCGGTCGGTGTCGACGAGCCCGCGTCGGTGTCGGTCGAGGACCCCGTACCGGCACTCGCGGTGACGATGGGGTCGAGGGGGACCGGGTTGCAGGCGCCGAGCAGCACGACGAGCGGCGCGAGCAGGCGCGGGTCGGAGGAGGGTGGGGAGCGCATGCCGGGAGGTCGCGGCGGGCGACTGCGGCGGCTCAAATATTTGTCGATGCAGCTGCGACCCGGCCAGATCGGCGTGTGTCCGGTGATCGTCTGCGTTCGTGGTTGACCGGCGGGTCTGGCGCCACCTAGCATCTGAACATGGTTCACCGTCGCGCGCGATTACCCGGCCTTACGCTCCTTTCCACGCTCGTGCTCGCCGGATGTGGCCAGGACACGATCGCTCCGGGCGCCGATGGCAGCAGCGGCAGCTCGACACAAGGCGATACCAGCGCCGCGACGAATACGACGGCGAGCACATCCGCGCCGAGCACCACGGTCGAGCCGACGACCGGCGGGACCGGCACGAGCACGACCGACGGGTCGACGAGCACCACCGGCCCCTCGACGGATCCCGGCACCAGCACCGGGACCGACACCGGCACGACCGCAGGGACCTCGAGCACGTCCGGCGAATCGAGCACGACCGGCGAATCGAGCACCGGCGGCGTGATGTGCACGCCCGGTCAGGTCAACTGCGCGTGCGACAACGAGAGCTGCCAGGGCGCCGCGATCTGCGTGTTCGGCAAGTGCCTCCCGGTCGGCGACGGCTCGTGCCTCTTCGAGCTCGACCTCGTGTGCGACGAGCCCGACGTCTGCGCTCCGGGCACCGACCCCTTCGACTGCTGCGCGAGCCCGCAGGACGGGGCATGCGAGGAGTTCGACTTCGGCGGCGTGTGCCCCCCCTACAGCGACTTCTTCGACTGCGGCTATTGCCCCTTCGTCGACGACGGCGTGTGCGACGAGGGCCTGTGCCCGCAAGGCACCGATGCGAACGACTGCTGCGCGACCGAGCAAGACGGCGTGTGCGAGGAGATGAGCAAGGGCGGGATGTGCCCGGACGGCTCCGACCCCTACGACTGCGGCGCGTGTCCGTTCGAGGACGACGGAGAGTGCGACGTGCCGGACTTCTGCCCCGCGGGCACCGATGCGAACGACTGCTGCGCGAGCCCGCAGGACGGCGTGTGCGAGGAGATGCAGGCCGGCGGGACGTGCCCGGACGGCACGGACCCCTACGATTGCGGCGCGTGTCCGTTCGAGGACGACGGGCTGTGCGACGTGCCGGACTTCTGCCCGGCGGGCACCGATGCGAATGACTGCTGCGCGACCCCGCAGGACGGCGTGTGCGAGGAGATGCAGGCCGGCGGTCTGTGTGCCGACGGCACGGACCCCTACGATTGCGGCGCGTGTCCCTACGAGAACGATGGGGAGTGCGACGTGCCGGACTTCTGCCCGGTGGGCACGGACGTCAATGACTGCTGCGCGACCCCGAAAAACGGCGTGTGCGAGGAGATGCAGGCCGGCGGTCTGTGTGCCGACGGCACGGACCCCTACGACTGCGGCGTGTGTCCGTTCGAGGACGACGGCGAGTGCGACGTGCCGGTATTTTGCGCCGAGGGCACGGACGTCAACGACTGCACCTGAGCCCGATCACCCGGCGTCGCGCTGCTGCGCGCCCGCCGGTGGATCGCACGATGCGCTCAGGCGGCTTGCGACCACAGCGCGGCGTCGAGGCCGGCGGCGAGATGCAGGGCATCGTGG
>NZ_JACCSO010000523.1 GCF_013812955.1 Nannocystis sp.
GCACGAGGTCGACGGCGGCGCCGACGAGGCTGCCGGCGCCGCCGAGGTTCTCGAGCAGGAATTCGCCGGTGAAACCCTCGCGCCGGTCGACGCTGATGGCGCGGATCTCCGGGATGACGTCGGTGAAGGCGGCGTTCTCGGGGCGCGCGGCCCACTGCTCGAGCGCCGCCTCCTCGCCGCGCCGGCGCTCGACCAGCTGCATCGCCCGCAGCCCGGCGAGCATGCCCTGGGCGTTCTTGAAGCGGTTGGCGAGCGACTTCTTGCTGGCCGCGACCTTGATGCCGACCGCCGGGTCACTGCCGCCGAGCTGCTCGTAGATCGCGATCCACTCGCCGTACAGGTCGATGCGCGCGGGGAACACCTGGTCGATGAAGCGCTCGACCTCGACCACCGGCAGGTAGCGCTGGGTCTGGCCGGGGTAACCGAGCACGGCCACGAAGTCGTCGGCCTTGACCCCGCTCGCCGCCGGCTTGAGAAACTGGCTCGGTTGGTAAGGCACGTTGCCAAGCGCGGCCTCGGCGGGCTGGTTGTCGGCGCCGGCGTAGGCGCGCACCAGCGCGAAGTCGCCGGTGTGCCGCGGCCACATCCAGTTGTCCTCCTCGCCGCCGAACTCGCCGATCGCCGCGGGCGGCGCGTAGACCAGCCGGACGTCGCGCAGCTCCTTGTAGGTGAAGCGCTGGTACAGGCTGCCGCTGTAGAAGCTGGCGACCTCGCAGCGGCGGCTCGGCCCCGACTTCTCGCAGGCGTCGACCAGCTGCTTGCGGGTGCGCTCGAACGCCTGGGCCCGGCCGCGGTCGTCGGTGGCCGCGTCGACCGCGGCCTGCAGCTCGGCGGTGACGTCGTCGATGCGCTCGATCACGCGCACCGTCAGGTCCTTGCCCGGCAGCTCCTGGCCGCGCTCGCGGGCGACGAAGCCGTCCTTCAGGTAGTCGTGCTCGACGCTGCTGTTGCCCTGGATCGCTCCGTAGGCGCAGTGGTGGTTGGTGGCGATCAGGCCGTCGGCGGAGATGAAGGCCGCCGAGCAGCCATTGAGGTTGACGGCCGCGCGCAGCAGGCCGCCGTCGGCGCTCCACAGCTGTTCGGGCGCGAGCTCGAGCCCGAGTTCGCGCAGCCGCGCCTGATCGAGCTCGGCGATCTGCGAGGGCATCCACTGGCCCTCGTCGGCGTGGGCCGGCGCCGCGAGCACCAGCGTGGTCAGCAGCGCGACGCAGGTCGGGCGAAGGCGGAGGGACCGAAGCATGACCGCCACCTTACACCAGAACTGCGCTCCGCCAGCCTCACGGCCTCAGAGACCGACCGCCTCACGGGCCCGGCGCGCGAAGCGAAAGTGCAGGCCCAGCAGCTCCGCGAACTCCACCAGCACCATCAGCGGACCCATCAGAAAGGAGATCGGCCGCTTCAGCAGCGCCGGTCGGTTGCCCTCGATGCGATGACCGACCAGCTGGAACGCCCACCCCACCAGCTGACCGACGACCACCATCGTCCAGTTGTGCTGGTACAGCCCGACGATCGCGGTCACCAGCAGCAGCGGCACGCCGAGCATGTGGGTCGCGCGATTGAGGGGGTTGCGGTGCTCGTTCAGGTAATGCGCGAACTCGCGGGTCCAGAAGCTGGAGAGCGCGTCGATGTTGGCGGGTGTCGTCGGCATGGGTGGGGTCCGCGAGCCTTCTAGCGGAAAATCCGTTACCGCGCCATCTGTTCGGTATCGAACAGGTGCCCCGAGCGCCCCTGCACGGGCAGCAGCGGCGGCAGAGCCGGCTTGCGGGCAGGAGCGTCGTTTGTCCGCGGTCCGACGATTGATCGCTTGACTCGATCTCGACCTGAACCAGAGACCCCGTGACCTCAGGTCACGAAAGGACGCAGTAACATGCCGAAGAGCGTATTGAAAGTCGATGCAAAAGCCCACAGCATCTCCGGGGGAAAGGGCCTCAATACGGGGTTCTCGCTGCGACCGGGCGACATCCTGGTCATCACCGCCGGCCCCGACGACAAGTGGGCCGCTGGCAAGCCCAATCGCTACTCGAACGCCAACGGCCTCGGTAACCCGCTCGGGGGCCAGTTCGGCCTCTACCGCCGCGGCGATCAATCCTTCCTCTACGGCGCGCTGGTCGGCAGCCTCGACGGCGCCAAGACCTTCTTCAGCGTCGGCACCCACCTCAGCATGACCGTGCTGACCGAGGGCAACCTGACGCTGCACTACTGGGACAGCAACAACACCGATAACGTCGAGGCCGTCCAGGTGATCATCCAGATCTACAACGGCCCGGTCAACGTCGACCTGAGCAGCCCGGG
>NZ_JACCSO010000574.1 GCF_013812955.1 Nannocystis sp.
GCGGTCGACTATGCGGCGCTGCTCGGCGCGAGCTTCGGCTACACCACGCTGCAGGTCCGTTATAACAGCGGTCTGCGGGTGGCCGACAACGGCGAGGCTCTGGCGACGCTGCTCGGCGAGCTCGCGGCCGCGTATCCGGCTGCGTATCCCGGCGGCATCACCAGGCTGGCGTTGATCGGCCACAGCATGGGCGGGCTGGTGGCTCGCAGCGCGGCCCACCACGGGCAGGCGAGCGGGGCCAGCTGGACGCTGGCGCTGCGCGACGTGGTCTGTCTCGGCTCGCCGCAGCTGGGCGCGCCGCTCGAGCAGCTCGGGGCGGCGGCGGTGGCCGTGCTCGCGGCGATCGGGGTGACCGCGCCGATCGCCCGGGTCTTCGACGCCCGCAGCGCGGGGATCAAGGACATGCGGGCCGGGGCGATCGTCGACGCCGGTGAGGCGCTGCGGCCCCCACAGGCCCGTTATCACAGCATCGCGGGCTCGCTCGGCGGGCCGGGCCACCCGATCGGCTGGGCGATCGGCGATGGCATGGTACGGGTGCGCAGCGCTCATGCAGGCGAGGACGGCGTGCGCATCCCTGGGCTACATCACATGGATCTGCTGAATCATCCCGCGGTGTTCGCGGAGATCTCGGGCGCGCTCGCGGATTGAGTGCAAATGCCACATGGCGGCCCTCGAACGGCCAGCGCTGGGGGCGCGCCCGTCTTCCAACAGCGACCCCGTCGGACCGGATCCCGAGCATGCGAGCACGACCGGCGCGCACTCCTCGGTTGCCGCCACCGAGCTGATGCAGGTAGAGTGCGGCTTCCGGCTGCTTTCGCGCTGCAAATGCCATCCACGGGCTCGCCGTTGTCGGTGATGCCGCGGACACGAACGTCCCGGCTGATCCACTGATGAGCGCACGACCCGATGAGCGCACGACATGGCAGACAACAAAACAAGTGAACGGACCGGCATCGCCAAGGCCCCGACCGGCATCCACGGACTCGACGAGATCACCGGTGGGGGACTGCCACAGGGCCGTCCGACGCTCATATGCGGCAGCGCGGGGTGCGGGAAGACGCTGCTGGCCATGGAGTTCCTGGTCCGCGGCATCAATGAGTACGGCGAGCCCGGCGTGTTCTTCACCTTCGAGGAGACGGCCCTCGAGTTGGCACAGAACGTGCGCTCCCTCGGCTTCGACCTCGAGGAGCTCGAGGCTCGCGGCCGGATCGCCATCGAGCACGTTCGCATCGACCGGGACGAGTTCGAGGAGACCGGCGAGTTCGATCTCGAGGGCCTGTTCATCCGCCTCGAGCTGGCGATCGACAGCATCGGCGCGAAGCGGGTCGTGCTCGACACGATCGAGACCCTGTTCGGCGGCCTCGACAATGAGGCGATCGTGCGCTCGGAGCTGCGGCGGCTGTTTCGCTGGCTCAAGGACAAGGGCGTCACCTCGGTGATCACCGCCGAGCGCGGCGAGTGGTCGCTGACCCGCCAGGGGCTCGAGGAGTACGTGTCCGACTGCGTGATCCTGCTCGACCACCGGGTGAACGATCAGACCTCGATCCGGCGCCTGCGCATCGTCAAGTATCGGGGCAGCGCGCACGGGACCAACGAGTACCCGTTTCTCATCGACGCCAGCGGCTTCTCGGTGCTGCCCTTGACCTCGCTCGGGCTCGACAATCAGGCCTCGAACGAGCGCATCTCGACCGGCATCGACCGGCTCGACGTCATGCTCGGGGGCGGGCCGTTTCGCGGCACCAGCGTGCTGCTGTCGGGCACCGCGGGGACCGGCAAGTCGAGCATCGCCGCCCACTTCGCCGAGGCGAGCTGTCGCCGCGGCGAGCGCTGCCTGTATTACTCCTTCGAGGAGTCGCAGTCGCAGATCCTCCGCAATATGCGCTCGATCGGGCTCGACCTCGCGCCCTGGGTCGAGCAGAAATTGCTGAGCTTCGTATCGGTGCGGCCGACCCTGTACGGGCTCGAGATGCACCTTGCGACCATGCACAAGCACATCTGCGCGCTCGAGCCGCAGCTGGTCGTGGTCGACCCGATCAGCAACTTCGTCACGGCGGGGTCCGCCCGCGAGGCGCACACGATGCTGCTGCGCCTGGTCGACTTCCTCAAGACCCGGCAGACCACGGCGGTGTTCGTCAGCCTGACCAGCGGCGGCGGGGCGATCGAGGCGACCGAGCAGAACATCTCGTCGCTGATCGACACCTGGATCCTGCTGCGCGACATCGAGCTCGGGGGCGAGCGAAATCGCGGGCTGCACGTGCTCAAGTCCCGCGGTACCGCCCACTCGAACCAGGTCCGCGAGTTCGTGCTCAACGCCAATGGGGTCGAGTTCCGTGACGTGTACGTCGGCCCCGAGGGCGTGCTCACCGGCTCGATGCGGCTCGCCCAGGAGGCGCGTGAGCGCGCCGTCGCCGAGGCTCGTCAGCAAAAGATCGCCAGCAAGCGGCGAGAGCTCGATCAAAAGCGCCAGGCGCTGGAGGCTCAGATCTCCGCGCTGCGCACCGGGTTCGAGATCGCGGAGGATGAGCTCGAGCTGCTGATCGCCACCAAGGAGGCCGCTGGCCAGCAATTCCTCGACGACCGCAGCGACATGGCGCACAGCCGGCACGCGGACAACGAGGGCGCGCCGCCGGCCGGATCAGGAGAGAACACATGAGCAGCGACCACGATGTCCCGGCTGGACCGGTGGCGCCCTCGACCCACGAGACCTGGGAGTTTCGCCTGTACGTCGCCGGGCAGCGGCCCAAGTCGCTCAAGGCGGTCGAGAACCTGACGCGCATGTGCGAGGAATACCTGCCCGGGCGCTACAAGATCGAGGTGATCGATCTGCTCAAGGACCCACGGCTCGCCAAGGAGGACGAGATCGTGGCGATCCCGACGCTGGTCCGCAAGCTGCCGGATCCGATGCGTCGGGTCATCGGTGACCTCTCGAACGTGGAGAAGGCGCTGGTCAGGCTCGAGCTGCGGCTGACGAAGACATGATAGGGGCCGCTGTGACCGACACGCTCGAGCATCTATACCGCGAGATCGACGAGCTGCATCGCCAGCTCGCCGAGGCCCGGGAGACGATCCGCGCGATCCAGGGCGGCGAGGTCGACGCGGTGGTGGTCACCGACGACGTGCTCCCGCGGGTGCTCATGCTCGACTCGGCCGACAAGCCGTTCCAGCTGCTGGTCGAGCGCATGCACCAGGGCGCCGCGACGCTGACCGTCGATGGGTCCATTCTCTACTGTAATGAGCAGTTCTCGCGGCTGCTCCGGGTCCCGCACGACAGCCTGCGCGGGCGCCCGATGCAGGAGCTGATCGATGGTCCGTCGCTGCCGCTGTTCGAGGCGCTGCTGCGCGACGGGCTCGCCGCCAGCGTCGAGGGCGAGATCGTGCTGCGCCGCGCCGACGACTCGTGGATACCGCTGTATCTCGGCGTCAGCGCGCTGCATGAGGGCGTCGGCGACGTGTGGCTGCTGGTCGCCGACCTGACCGAGCAGAAGCGGCGCGAGCGGCTGGTCGCCGACTCGGCGATGGCTCGCTCGGTGCTCGAGCAGGTCGGCGACGCGGTGATCGTCTGCGACATCAACGGCATAGTGCTGCGCGCGAGCCGGAGCGCGCACGCCCTGTGCGGCACCAACCCGCTCCTCAAGCCCTTCGACGAGGTGTTCTGGCTGTCGCCGCTGTCGCCCGAGTCGGTCGACGGTGAGCTCTTCGACGTCGGGGCCGCCTGGCGCGGCGAGACGCTGCGCGGCTGGGAGGTCGGCTTCAACCGCCGTGGTGGTGAACGGGCGGAGCTGCTGCTGAACGCGGGCCCGCTGGTGGCCGCGGGCGGCGAGATGCTCGGCGCGGTCATCACCTTGACGGACATCACGGCGCTGCGCGAGGCCCAGGACGAGCTGCACCGGCGGGCGAACGCGCTGCAGGAGGCCGACCGCCGCAAGGACGAGTTCCTGGCGATGCTCGCCCACGAGCTGCGAAACCCGCTGGCGCCGATCCGGGCCTCGCTCGAGATCATGAAGCTGAGGGGGCACGACGACCCGATGCTGCGCAAGTGCCGGGATATCATCGAGCGGCAGACCCATCAGCTGACGCGGCTCGTCGACGATCTGCTCGAGGTGTCGCGGATCCGGACCGGGAAGATTCAGCTGAGGACGGAGCGCGTGAGCCTGGCGGTGGCGGTGGCACGCGGCATCGAGACCAGCCGCCCGGTGAGCGACGCGAAGGGCCATCACCTCACGCTGGCGGTCCCGGACGCGCCGATCTGGGTGAAGGCCGACCTCACGCGGATCTCCCAGGTGGTCGGCAACCTCATCAACAACGCCGCGAAATACACCGATGACGGCGGCCAGATCTCCGTCCGCGTCGCGCAGGATGGCACCATGGGGGTGATCCACGTGCGCGACAGCGGGATCGGGATCCCGCGCGAGATGCTCGCCACGGTCTTCGACCTGTTCACCCAGGTCACCGATTGCATCGACCGCTCCCAGGGCGGTCTCGGGATCGGCCTCGCGCTCGTGAAGCAGCTCGTCGTTATGCACGGCGGCCAGGTCGAGGCGCGTAGCGACGGGCCCGGGCGGGGCAGCGAGTTCATCGTGCGCTTGCCGCTGTGGGCGGAGGACCGCGCCGCGCTGGTCGCCGACGTCAAGCCGGGCAGCGGTACGAGCCGCCGGGTGCTCGTGGTCGACGACAATCAGGATGCGGTCGACATCCTCGCCGACCTGCTCGGCATGCTCGGCCACGACGTGCGCACCGCGTGCTCCGGCCCGGCGGCGATCACCGTGGCGACCGAGTTTGTCCCCGACATCATGCTGTGCGACATCGGCCTGCCGCTGATGGACGGTTACGAGGTCGTCGCCGAGCTGCGCGCGCGCCCGGAGTTCGCCAAGACGCGCTTCATCGCCCTCACCGGCTACGGTCGTGATGAGGATCGCCAGCGCTCGCACGCGGCCGGGTTCCACGCCCACCTCGTCAAGCCCTTCGACCTCGCCAAGCTCGTGGCCCTGCTGGACCCGGCCTAGTCATTCGCCGATTTGCAGGCGATAAGGGCCGGGTGGGCCGTTACGGGGGAATTCGATCGCTTTGAGTGTACGAGCGAGATAATTTTGGGCCCCGTTCTTCGGGTTGTAGGCGGCCCATTCAACGCGCGTGAGACGGGCGCGCCCAGATTCCACCATGATCTCGAGGTTGAGCTTGCCGGGACTCTCGAGGCACTTTCCGATCTCCTTTCTCGCCGCCTCTACTGCTTCCGATACGAGCGCTGGCGAGAGCTTCCGCGTCCCTTTTGGTGCGGAGACAATCGCGGGTGCGTCAGCCTTTCGAGGCGGCCCAGGGCTGGCCGCGGCGGGCCCGACAAGCTCCAACTCAGCAGCAGGCGCGGGCGTCTCAGGCGGGGCCAGGCTCGCCGGTTTCTCCTGCGCTTTCGTTGCTGCCAAGGGGGCCGGAGCAGGGGCGGGGCCAGGTAATGCGCTCCCCGCGACCAGATAGCTGAAAAGGGCGATCAGAGCGACGACATTCGCCCCGCTCAGGCCCCGGAGCAGCCACCGGCTCATGCGTCCTTGTGCGGCAGTTCGAGAGCGGGTCACGGAGGAGCGGGCGATTTCCAGACCCCTGACAAGCTCATCCATGCTGGCGTGCCGATCTTTCGGCACGAGCTGGCTGCCTCGCCGGACCTCGTTGACAACCTGGGCCAGCTCGGGCGCGAATTCACCGGAATCTATCTGTCGAAAGCCTCCCGCTCTGTCATCAAACAGCCGACGCCGCGTGATCATCTCATAGAGGATGATGCCCATGCCTGCCGCAAACCGGGCTGGAACGGCCGAACTCGGGGACTTTTTGTCGGCACCGAAAATCAAACCAATCTCAAACCAAAATCAAACCAGAGCGGGGCATCTCGCGGCCGCGCATCCGGGGCCGGACGCGGCGCCATCCAGGCACCCGCCGACAGCCGGCCAGCCGGCCCGTATACCAGCCCTGAAGGAGGCCCTGCCGAGCTCTCGCCGGCGATCAGGCGATCGCTGCCACGAGGGCTCGCTCGAGCAGGTCCGTGACGCCGATCTCGTCAGCCCACTGGCTCAGGTACCCACGATCGAGACGGTCTCCCTGGGTCTTGATGATCCCAAGGACATCCCGCCATTGTCGCTCCGACACTTCCCCGCCGAGGCGATACCACTCGAGCTTGGCCAGCAGGGCGTCCTCGGCGCTGGCGATGTGAGCGGCGCCTTCGGGGGTCGCGGCGATGTTCTCGTGGAGTCGCCGGGCGAAGCGCGAGCGATCGAAGGGACGTCCGCGGGACACGTACACGTCGACCTTGAACATCGTCGCCAGGTGGATGAGATTAAAACTCGCCTTGCGGGCGATCGCCTCGCGGATCGACTCGGCATCGATGTAGAAAGCCCCCTCGAGGGCGGCGACGAGGGCGGTGACATGGCTCGAGGCGAGCTCGGCGACGAGGTCCGCGTCGTTCGTGGTGCGGATCAATCCATGGAAGATGCTGGCGAGCGAGCCCCCGATGAAGTAGCGGACCCCGAGCGCCTCGAACGTGTGCGTCACCAGGAAGGCGACGCGCAGCGGATCGAGTTCGGCGTCGTCGCTCATGCCCGCGTGCTCGCGTGCGGGCCGTACGCGCGAGCGGCGAGCTCCTCGCCGAGCACGAGATCCGCGAGATGACGGGTCAACTCGGCCTCCGAGGCGCCCAGGTGGCGGCGGCGCAAGCCGGCGAGCGCAATGTTGCGCGCGGCGACGCCCAGGCGCCGCATCGCCGCGAACTTCTCGATCGCGGAGGCGTCCCGCAGCCGCGCGAAGAGGATGGCCTCGACGCGTGGATCCTCGCCAGGATGCAGCGCCCGCCATGAGGGTGCCAGCGCTGCGTTTTGGGCCCGAGCGGGAGCGTCGTCGAAGAGCACGGGGCGAGGATAACCGACCCACCGGAGCGCCGCATCAGATGTCGGCCCGTCGGGTGTGATGAACGCTTCGGCGCGATATGCGCCATGGATTGTCCTCGTTGACGGTCCTCGGCGGCCGTCCCCGCCGCCGGCACAGCCGCCGGCACAGCCGCCAGTCGTGTCGCGGCGTGGCCCGGTGCGGTGAGGCCGATCATCGGGCGCTTGGCGGCGATGTGATTGGCCGCTGGCGTCCGCTGGTCGACGTCGAGGTCCTCGCCGCCGACGGTGAGCGCCGGCTCGTCGGTCGAATCTGGGGAGCGAGGCGATCGCTACGCTGGCGAGGGGGTGCCCGTCGGCCGTTCGGGGGTGCGCGCCCGTCTCGGACGGCGAGCCGTGGAACAGCGAGGCGAACATGGCGAACATCCTCGACGCCTGTTCGGCGACCTGCGCGAAGAACCAGGGGGCGCCGAACAATCACTGTGAGAACGACGGCTGGGCGTCGGCCGAGCCCACATATGGAGAGCCGCTGTCGGCGAATTGCGACCCCAACAACTACCTCGTCGATTGCGGCGGTGATATCTTGTGATTCGACGGGGTGCAGTCGCCCGAGCGCCAGGTAACCTGCGATCTCAACAGCGACTGCGGGCTCATGTTCAGCTCCGATGTCGCCGAGAAGCTGCAGTCGAAGGGACCGACCTCCGTGGCCGAGGACGGAAGTGCCGCGGCCGACCGTGACGAACAGGCGCGTACGAGGATCACCTATCAGGAGAACCGCTTCACCCCGGCCCTCGACGTTGGTCATACGTATCGCGGTCCCCTTCCCTGCGAGGCTCGTACCTACGAGCTCACGGGCCTGACCTTGCCTGCCGGGCGTCGCCGCTTCGGCTTCAAGGAGGTTGAGGACGTGAGCGCCGCGGCCACGCCGCTCGACTATGAGGGGACCGCGACGGCCGGCGTGTGGGCGAAGCGGCTGATCGAACACGGGCGGACGCTCTACCGCCGCGACTACCTCTCCGCGCGCTGCCAACACATCGCTCCGTCCAACGCCTGTCATTGCGATACGCGGCTCGGCGTGGCGCTCGCGAGAGGGTTTGTCCGGTGGCCGGAGGACAGCGACGCAATGCCGGACACGCCAGTGTTTGCCGGCACCCACGCCAACGTGAGTTCGCTCTATGGGTCGCTGCCCCGGTTCACGCCGGATCCCGCTGCCCTGGCAACGCTCACCGCGGCGCAACAGAGCAACGGCACGTGCGGGCCGTCAGCCACATAGCATGTGGTGGCCGTAGTCCGTGGTCTCGACGCCGGGTACCGGCTGTCCCGAGGGACAGCGTCGCTCAAATGCGAAGACCCGGCCGCGATCGC
>NZ_JACCSO010000510.1 GCF_013812955.1 Nannocystis sp.
GGTGGTGCTGCTGGCGCTCCTGGGCCGCAGCTGCGCGGGCGGGGAGCCGCAGGACAAGGCCGTGGTGGCCCGCGAGCAGCCGGCGCAGTCGGGGGTGGCGAGCGATCCGGTGGCGACGGTGATGGCGGCGGTGTTGCCGGGGGTGATCGCCGACGACTCGGTGCCGGCGGCCTTCGCGGAGCACGCCGAGGTGTTGCTGACCGCAAGCAACCGCAAGCAGCGACGGGCCTCCGCCGAGGCGATCGCGAACGCGAGCGAGGCGGAGAAGCAGGAGATCCCCGGGTATCTGCGCAACCTCGCGTGGCTGGAGAAGAATCAGAACTGCGAGGCGAAGAAGCTGGTGCTGGGCAAGATCGAGGCCGAGGCCGATCTGCGGGTGATCCCGGGCCTGCGCATCACCGCCGCGAGCCGCGAGAGCTGCGGCCGCGGATGGTTCAAGGAGGACTGCCTCGAGTGCATGCGCGAGGATCTGGCGCGCGTGCTCAGCCGCTTCGAGACGCTGGCCGAGACCAAGGCTCAGTAGCCGAGGGCCTCGAGCAGGCGCTCGGTGACCGTGGGGATGCCGCCGTTCGGGCGCTCACCCGGGGCGATCCAGGCCGTGTGGGTGGCCTCGGCGGCGACGCTACCTGACCCATCGGCCAGGTCGACGTCGGCGCGACAGGGCCACAGCAGCCACACGCGGTGGGTGAAGATGTGCTTGATCGGCGTGGCGAGCGGGTCGATACGGGTGACGCGCAGGCCGGTCGCGGTCTTGATCGCGGCCGGAGTGACGCGGCTCTTGTCGAAGAGGCTGCCGTGCGGGGCCTCAGGCGCGGCCGGCGGGCGCTCGATCAGGGGCAGGCACCACATGTCGGCGAGCAGGCCGGTGGCGGGCCGGCGAGTCAGCAGCAGCTTGCCGGCGCGGCGTACGGCGATCGCCCACAGGTCCTGCTGCGGCGAGGGGGCGCGCTGCTTGGGCGCGGGGATCTGGTCGACGAGGCCCTGCGCGTGGGCGCGGCAGTCGGTGCGCACCGGGCAGACGTCGCAGCGCGGCTGCCTCGGGGTGCAGACGGTCGCGCCGAGCTCCATCAGCGCCTGGGCGAGCACCCGGGGGGAACCAGCCTCGACGATCTGCTGGGCGAGGCTCCAGTGGCCGGCGGCGCCGGCTTGCTGGAGCTTCGGGTCGGTGATCGCCTGCAGCCGCGAGAGCACGCGGGCGACGTTGCCGTCGACCAGCGCGGCGGGCTGGTCGTGGGCGATCGAGGTGATGGCGCCGGCGGTGTAGCGGCCGATGCCGGGGATCTGGCGCAGGGCGTCGGCGGTGGCGGGCATCTGACCGCCGAGGGTGGTGTGCACGTGGCGAGCGCCCTGGTGGAGCAGGCGGGCGCGGCGGTAGTAGCCGAGGCCGCTCCACGCGGAGAGCACGTGCTGCTCGTCGGCGGCGGCGAGGCTGGCGACGTCGGGGAAGCGGTCCATGAAGGGCCGCCAGTAGGCCTTCACGGTGTCGACGCGGGTCTGCTGCAGCATGATCTCGGAGACCCAGATCGCGTACGGGTCGCGGGTCTGGCGCCAGTCGAGCTCACGCTGGTGGACGAGGAACCACGGCGCCAGCGCCCGCGCCAGGCGATCGGCGCGCGCCAGATCCAGCGAGGTGTCTCCCGGCTTGGAGTGGCCCGCCGAGGAAGCTCCCGCCCTGGAATGGCCCGCCTTGCCCGCGCGTGGAGGGCTGGCCGGTCCCTTGGAGCGGGGAGCGAAATCGGGCACGGCCGCGATGTAGCACGTTTTCGCCGCGTCAGGCCTCGAGTAAGCTCCCGCGCCACCGCATGTTCCGCAAGATCGACACCCATATTCACTTCGTCGGCATCGGCGGCATCGGTATGAGCGGCATCGCGGAGGTGCTGCTGACGGTCGGGTACCGGGTGACGGGCACGGACCTGGCGGAGTCGGAGGTGACGCGGCGATTGACGGAGCTCGGGGCGGTGGTGCATCGCGGTCACGAGGCGGAGTTTCTCGCGGACGCGGACGTGGTGGTGGTGTCGTCGGCGGTGCGTGCGGACAACCCGGAGGTGCAGGCGGCGCGGGCGCGGCACATCCCGGTGATCCCGCGGGCGGAGATGTTGGCGGAGCTGATGCGGCTCAAGCAGGGCGTCGTGATCGCCGGCTCGCACGGCAAGACCACGACCACCAGCCTGATCGCGTCGGTGCTGCAGCGGGCCGGGCTCGACCCGACGGTGGTCATCGGCGGCAAGCTCAACTCGCTGGGCTCGAGCGCGCGGCTCGGCAGCTCCGACCTGCTGGTCGCCGAGGCCGACGAGAGCGACGGCAGCTTCCTGATCTTGACGCCGACGATCGCGGTCGTCACCAACATCGACGACGAGCACATGGACCACTACGGGACCATGGCCCGGCTCGAGGACGCCTTCGTCGGCTTCGCCAATCGGGTGCCGTTTTATGGCATGGCGGTGGTCTGCAGCGACGACCCGCGGGTCGCGGCGATGCTGCCGCGCCTGACCAAGCGCACCGTCACCTACGGCTTCAAGGAGCCGGCCGACTACACCGCCCACGACCTGCGCCACGACGGGCCGCTGACGCGCTTCGTGGTGCGCGCGCGCGGCGAGGACCTCGGCGAGTTCGCGCTGCACATGCCGGGGGTGCACAACGTGCTGAACGCGCTGGCGGTGATCGCCGTGTGCGACGCGCAGGAGGTCCCGCGCGCGGTCACCAGCGCGGCGCTCGAGGAGTTCACGGGGGTGCAGCGGCGCTTCAGCGTGCGCGGCACGGCCGGCGGCGTGATGGTGGTCGACGACTACGGCCACCACCCGACGGAGATCCGCGCGACCCTGGCCGGCGCGCGCACCAGCTACCCGGACCGCCGCCTGGTCGCGGTGTTTCAGCCGCACCGGCACTCGCGGGTGCGCGCCCATCTCGAGGGCTTCGCGGACTGCCTCGACCTCGCCGACGAGGTGGTGCTGACCGACATCTACGCGGCCGGCGAGGCGCCGATCCCCGGGGTGTCGATCGAGCGCCTGCTCGAGCTGACGGCCGCGCGGGTGCCCGGTCGCAGCGTGCGCCTCGATCGCTCGGTCGCCGGCCTCGCCGAGCGCCTGTCTGAAGGGACATGTCCCGGAGACCTGGTGATCACGCTCGGCGCCGGCAGCATCACCCGCGTCTCGCACGAGCTGGCGGCGATCCTCGGGGCGCGCGCGATGGCCACGGCGAGTCGCGCATGAGCGCGCGCGGCCAGGCCCTCATCGACGCGCTAGGGCCGCTGGACCTCGCCCCGGGCGCGCTGGAGCTGCGGCCCGACGAGCCGATGAGCAAGCACACCACGCTGCGCCTCGGGGGCCCCGCGGACCTGTGGGCGCGCCCGGCCGACCCGGCCGCTCTGGCGGCGCTGCTGGCCGCCTGTCACCGAATCGGCGCGCCGCTGATCTGCGTCGGCGGCGGCTCGAACCTGCTGGTGCGCGACGGTGGCATCCGCGGCGTGGTCGTCAACCTCGGCCGCATGACCGCGGTGCAGAGACCGGACCCCGAGGGCGTGGTGGTCGAGGTCCTGTCGGGGGCGACGACCGGGAAGTTGTTGCTGGCAGCGACGCAGTGGCAGCTCGGCGGTCTCGAGTTCCTCGGGGGCGTGCCGGGCAGCGTCGGCGGCGGCCTGATCATGAACGCGGGCACCTACCTGGGCGAGTTCACGCGGGTGGTGACGGAGGTCCGGAGCTTGAAGCGCGACGGCAGCCTGGTGACGCGGGCGCACGCGGCCTGCGGCTTTCGCTACCGCGCGTCGGACCTGCCGCCGGACGAGGTCGCGTTCGCGGCGACGCTGCAGCTGTGGCCGCGGCCGCGGGCGGAGATCGAGGCCGAGGTGGCCGGGCTGCGCCAGCGTCGCAAGGAGCGCGAGCCGAGCGGCGTCGACAACAACGGCAGCACCTTCAAAAATCCGCCGGGCGAGTTCGCGGGGCGCTTGATCGAGGCGGCGGGGCTCAAGGGCCAGCGCATCGGCGCGGCGATGGTCAGCCCGGTGCACGCCAACTGGCTGGTGATCGAGCGCGGCGCCGATCAAGCCGGCCGGGCGCAGCCGCGGGCCTGTGACCTGTTGGCGCTGATCGACCGGGTACGGGGCGCAGTGCGCTCGGCGCACGGCGTGGAGCTGGAGCTGGAGGTCAAGGTGGTCGGCGAGGCCGGGGAATGATAAGAAGCCGGCCATGAGCTCCCACCCGACCGACTTTCAGGGCTCCGTGACCGACGCGATCCGTGAGGCCATCCTCGCCGCGATCGCGGGCGCCGACGTGCTCGTCCAGGGCGGCGGCGGCCATTACAGCATCGAGGTCACCTCGCCGGTGTTCGCCGGCAAGAACCGCGTCGAGAGCCAGCGCCTGGTCTACAGCGCGATCGCCCACCTGATGCGCGGCGACCTGGCCCCGGTGCACGCGGTCGACAGCCTGCGTACGAACGTGCCCTGATCGGCGATCGGCAGGGCCGCGACATGCGGCGCATGCGGAAGCTGTCGCGGATGTCGCGGATGTCGCGGATGTCGCGGATGTGGCGATGCCTGCGCCGGGGTGATGCCCCACGGCGGGCACGAGCGGGCTGCTAGCGGCGTTCGCGGCCGGATGGCGTCTGCGTTGCCGGCACTGGCGCCTGGACGCATGGTCTGCTCGCCGGAGAACATGCGCATGCAGACTCAGCTGAGCGGGCAAAAGATCGCGATCCTCGTCACCAACGGCTTCGAGCAGGTCGAGCTGACCGAGCCGCGTGAGGCCCTGCAGGACGTCGGCGCCGAGGCCGACATCGTCTCGCCGGAGAAGCGTTCGGTGAAGGCGTGGAAGTCGACCGACTGGGGCGACAGCTTCGAGGTCGACGTCGCGCTGGCGAAGGCGAGGCCGGAGAACTATCAGGCGCTGCTGCTGCCGGGCGGGGTCCTGAACCCCGACAGCCTGCGCACCGACGAAGACGCGATCGCGTTCATCCGCCACTTCGTGACCGAGGGCAAGCCGATCGCGGCGATCTGCCACGGACCGTGGACGCTGATCGAGGCCGGCGCGGCGTCCGGGCGGATGATGACCTCGTACCCGTCGCTGCGCACCGACCTCCGCAACGCCGGCGCGCACTGGGTCGACGAGCCGGTGGTCGTCGATCGCGGCCTCGTCACCAGCCGCAACCCCGGCGACCTCAAGGTGTTTAATAAGAAGATGATCGAGGTGTTCGTCGCCGGGGCGCGCCGCGGCCTCTAGCTGCTCGTCATCGTCTCGTCATCTCATGCGGTCATCCGAGCGCGGCGACCTGCATGCGCTGGTCGACCCAGCCGAGCAGCATCTCCTTGATCGGCTGGCGCAGCAGCTCGGGCTCGTTGTGGAGCTCGTGATAATAGCCCTCGAAGCTGCGCAGCGACTGGCCGCGCGAGCCGGGGTCGACCATGCGGTCGAACAGGGAGCGGGTCGCGAGCGGGTCGCAGATCAGGTCGCCGGTGCCGATGTACCAGAGCATCGGCAGGTCGAGCTGGGTGGCCTGGTTGGAGACGCGCACGATCGCCTCGTTCATGGCGGCGAACCAGCGCGCGGAGACCTTGTCGACGCGGCGGCGGTCGGCCTTGTAGATCGCGACTTCGCCGGGGTCGCGGCAGATCGCCGTCGGCGGGAGGCCGCTCGGCAGGGTCAGGCGGGGCAGCAGGCGCGCGGCGAGCTGGCCGATCTTGGCCTTGAGCGGGGGGACCTTCATCGTCAGGCCGAGCAGCGGCGCCGAGATGATCGCGCCGGCGAAGGGGTGGCGGCCGACGTGGTCGAGCAGGTAGGTCAGGGCGACCAGGCCGCCCATGCTGTGGCCGAACAGGAACCACGGGATCCGGTCGGGGCGGGCCTCGGGGGGCACGGCGTCGATCTGCGCGCGCAGCACCGCGTCCAGGTCGTCGGCGTAGACAGAGAACGACTCGACGTGTCCGTGCGGGCCGCCCGAGAGGCCCTGGCCGCGGTGGTCGTGGCCGAAGGTGAGGCCGCCGCGCTCGGCGAACCAGCTGGCGACGCGGGCGTAGCGGGTGGTGTGCTCGGCGGCGCCGTGGGACAGGCAGACGACGAAGCGCGGGGTGCCGGTGGGCGCCCACTGTTCGATGTGCAGGCGGGTGCGGTCCTGGCTCTGGATCTGCCTGGTCGTGTGGTCCACGGCGGGATTAGACCACAACTTGGCGGGGGCCGGCAGGCCCGGCGCTCGCTGCTGCGGGGCCTTTCAGCGGCCGAGCATCTGGGCGGTGAGGTCCTTGGTGAGGTTCTTCTGGTGGGCCTCGAGGGTGCCGCCGCCGATCTCCAGCAGCTTGGCGTCGCGCCACAGGCGCTCGACCGGGTACTCTTTGCAGTAGCCGGAGCCGCCCATCACCTGCATGGCGTAGTCGGCGACGGTCTTGCCGACCGGGGCGGCGAACAGCTTGGCGGCGTCGGAGCCGATGCGGTTGCGGATGTCGGGGCCGATCGTGCGGGCGACGTTATAGACCAGGCACTTGGCGGCCTCGGTCATCGCATAACCGTCGCCGATGTAGCGCTGGATCTGGCCGAAGCGGTTGATCGGGGTGCGAAACGCCTGCCGCTCCTGGGCGTGGTGGACCATGATCTCGACGCAGCGCTCGGCGATGCCGACGCTCATCGCCGCGAGCGTGATGCGCTCGATCTCGAGGTTGCGCATCATGTGCGTCACGCCCGAGCCGACCTCGCCGAGCAGGTTGCGCGCCGGCACCCGGCACTCCTCGAACACCAGCTCCGACATCGTCGAGCCGCGCATGCCGAGCTTGTCGATGTGGTTGCTGGTCGAGAAGCCGGGGCAGTCGCGGTCGACCACGAAGGCCGTCACCTGGCCGTCGACCTTCGCGTAGACCAGGAAGCAGTAGCCCTCGCAGCCGTTGGTGATGTAGGTCTTGGTGCCGGTCAGCACGTACTCGTCGCCGCGGCGGACCGCGGTGGTCGTCATCGCCATCACGTCGGTGCCGGCGCCGGGCTCGGTCATGCCCATGCCCGCGACCCACTCGCCGCTGAGCACCCGCGGCAGGTACTGCGCCTTCTGAGCGGCGTTCGAGCAGTGATAGAAGTTGTTCACGAACAGCATCGAGTGGGCCAGGTACGCCAGCGTGAAGCCGGGGTCGTACTTGGCGAGCTCGTGGTGGACCAGCACCGCCGCGGTGGTGTCCATACCGGCGCCGCCGTCGGCGTCGGGCACGGTGATGCCGAGCAGTCCGAGGTCGCCGAGGCGACGAAACAGGGCGACGTTGAGCAGGCCCTTGTGGTCGAACTCGGCGGCCTGGGGGTCGACCTCGCGGCGCGCGAATTCGGCCACCATTTGGCGCAGCATGCGGTGCTCTTCCGAGGGGTTGAACAGGTCGTCGGCCGGTTGGTGCATGCCGGAACAGGGTGGCATTGCTGATGGGGCGGCCGGGAGCCCCTCGGGTGTGTGAAGCCTCAACTGCCGCGTCCTCGGCCGCGGCCACCGGCGCGCCGATCGCCGCGCCGGTGGTCGATCGGAGGCGGCGCCGGCGGTGGGCGAGCGGGCTCAGTAGTTGACCTGGACCTGGATGCGCGTCACGTGCCCGTACTCTTGGTTGTAGGGGTAACGGTCGGAGGTCCGGTCCGCGACCATGTAGGCGAGCACGATCTCGACCCACTTGATCGGCTGGAACTCGAGGCCGGCCTCGATCTCCCTGATCTTGTAGAGCGGCGCGTTCGGGAAGAACTTCTTGCCGCCGTCGTACATGGTGGCGCGCACGTAGGGGAAGATGACGAGCTTCTTGAAGGGCTTGTCGATCTTGTACGAGAGCAGGACGTAGCCGCCCTTCAAGAACCGGCTCTTGATGACGGTCGGATCCAGGCGACCCTGGGCCGGTCCCACGCCCATGTTGTACTCCGCGGTGATGCCGAAGGGTTTGGGATACAAGATGACGCTGGCGTGGCCTCTCGCGTCCGTCAGCGTATTGGTGGGGCTCGAGGTCGTGTAGGTGGTCCCATCGCTCTGCTCGGCCAGCTTGACGGTGGCCTTGCCGTAGAAGCCGCCGCCCCCGATCTCGAGGATCTGGTTGCGGATGGCGAAGGGCCAGGTCACCCGGGCGATGGCGTGGAGGTTGTTGTTCAGCTCGGGGCGGTTGGCGGTCTGGCCGTTGTAGACGCCGAGGCCGACGACGCCGTAGTCACCGCTGCCCTTGAGGTTCGAGCTCACCAGATCGGCGAAGCGCTTCCGGATCCGGTCCGGGGCCCAGTAGAGGAAGACGCCGAGGTCGCGCTCGTCCTTGACGGCGCTGTTGAGGGCGTCGTTGCGATCGAGGGCGAGTCGATTCTGGCTCGACTGCATGTTCTCGAAGCCGAAGGGGACCTTGGATTGCCCGACCCGCACCCGAAATTCCTTCTTCTTGTCGAAGTAGATGTCGGCGTACCAGTCGCGGACGATCGCAACCCCGAGCTGGTCCCCGATCGCGCTGGCGAAGTCGGGCTGAAGGTAGATCGAGACCCGGGGGTGAACATCGCCGTACAGGACCAGGCGCGCGCGCCGGATGATGAACCCGTTGCCCGCGCCGATCGACTTGTCGCCCTGCTCGTTGATCAGCTCGTCGTTGCGGCGGCCGCTCGGCAGTCGGTTGTAGCGGACCTGCGTATAGCCGCGGATCTTGATGCGCTCGTACCAGGGTTCGTCGGCCTTCTTCGCGGGCGCGAGCTCAGCCGGGGGAGGTGCAACAGCGACAGGCGATGGCGCCGGCGGGCTGGCTGGCTGAGGGGCCGGGGACACGCGGGGGGACGGGACCGCCGAGGGAGCGACTGTCAGGGCGGTCGGGCCGATGTAGGGCCGTGGGCTGGCGATGAGCTCGTCGGGCGGGGCGGGCGCGGCGTCCGGGGCCGTGTTGAGCATGACGAGCAGTGCGGCCTGCAACATGCCCGTCAGGCTGAGGCATGGGCGTCACGTCCCTGGGTTATTGGCGTGACGTTTTCGAGACACACGCCACGAGACTGTCGCGAGGCCGTCACATGGCCGCAGATGGCCCACCTGAGCCCGCTATCAGAAGATGTCGCGGACCCAGCTGACGAAGCGTTTGCCGACGCCGGGGCGGCGCTCGCCGCTCTGGGCGCGGTGGTGGGCGGGCTCGTGGGCGAAGGCCATTGGTTCGTGGGCAGCGCCGTAGAGCACGAGGCCGACACCGGTCGCGAATTTCGGGTCCTGGATGACGCCGGCGAACCCGCCCTCGCTGAGGGCGGGGGAGTGGCGGCCGTAGCAGGCGCCTTGCACGGGCAGGCCGCGGCGCACGGGCAGGCCGAAGATGTCCTCGACGATCTCGGCCATGCCTTCCATCTGCGAGGCGCCGCCGGTGATGACGATGCCGGAGCCGGCGAGCTCCATGTAGCCGGACTGCTGCAGCTCTTCCTGGGCGAGCAGCAGGATCTCCTCGACGCGGGGTTCGATGACCTCGGCGAGGAAGCGGCGGGGGAAGCTGCGGGGCGGGCGCGGGCCGACGCCGGCGACCTCGATGGTGCTGTCGCCGTCGACCATGGAGACGAGCGCGCAGCCGTGCTTGCGCTTGATCGCCTCGGCCTCGGCGACGCTGGTGTGCAGGCCGTGGGCGACGTCCTGGGTGATGCGATGGCCGCCCATGACGATCACCGAGGTGAAGACGTTGGTGCCCTCGGCGTAGATCGCGATGTCGGTGGTGCCGCCGCCGATGTCGATCAGGATCACGCCGAGCTCGCGCTCGTCGTCGTGCAGGACCGCGGTGGCGCTGGCGAGGGGCTCGAGGACCACGTCGATGACGTCGAGCCCGGCCCGGTTGCAGCACTTGACGATGTTTTGCACGCTGGTGGTCGCGGCGGTGATGACGTGGGCGCGGACCTCCATGCGCACGCCGCTCATGCCGATCGGGTCCTTGATCTGGCCCTGGCCGTCGATCATGTACTCGAGCGGGAGGGTGTGGATGATCTGGCGGTCGAGCGGGATGTTGACGGCCTTGGCCTGCTCGATCACGCGGGCGACGTCGAGGTCGGTGACCTCGCGGTTTCGCATGCTGACCTGGCCGAGGCTGCTAAAGCCGCGGATGTGGCCGCCCGCGATCCCGACGAACACCGACTGGACCTCGACGGCGGCCATCTGCTCGGCCTCCTGGATCGCCTGGGCGATGCTGTTGGTGGTCGCCTCGATGTTGACGACGACCCCCTGACGGAGGCCCTCGGACGGGCAGGTGCCGACGCCGATGATGTCGATCCCGTTTTCGGTGACTTCACCGATGATGGCGGCCACCTTGGTGGTGCCGATGTCGAGGCCGACGATGACTTCTCCGACTTCTGCCATGACGAGCTCCGTCTAGTCGTACTTGGGGATCCCCGAAGGAAACTTGTGCGCGCCGTGCTTGCCGGGTTTGCCGGGCTTGACGGCCTTGCCCTTGTGCTTGGCCGGCTTGCCCGGGGCGGGCATGGGGGCGGGCGCAGACGCGGGCGCAGACGCGGGTTTGTCGGCCATCTGCTGCAAGGTCCCGAGCTCGGGATCTTTGCGCTTCGGCGTGGCCTGGGCGAGCAGCTCGGCGGCCTCGGTCTGATCGACGAAGCTGGCGACCACGCGGGCGGGCTGGTCGGGGTTGGCCTCGGCGTCGAGGTGCACGACCGAGAGCTTGTCGGCGCGCTCGCCGAGGGCCACGCGCAGGGCGTCGAAGCGGGCCAGCTTGTCGCCGAGCGGGCCCCGTCCGAGGCGCAGCAGGGTGCCGCTCTTTTCGGTGTAGAGCAGGGCCTCGCCGCCGGCGCCGATGTGAACCTCGCTGAGGCGCGGGCGGGCGCGCTCGTCGTAGGCGGCGAGCACGTCGAGGGCGCGGCGGATGATCTGGGCCGCGGCGGGGTCGCCACTCACCAGATGCTTGACGAGCAGGTCGCGCTCGACTCCGGTGATCACCGGCAGCTCGCCGCGCTCGCCGGCCTCGACGCGCTTGAAGGGCTCGCCCGCGCGGTTCAGCAGGTAGAAGTAACCCGAGAGCAGCACGGCGGCGGGCTCGTGCTCGGTGACGACGATCCGCAGGGTGTCGGGCAGCTGGCGCTGCACGCTGGCGCCGGCGACCCAGGGGTCGGCCTCGATCTTGCTGCGCATCGCGTCGATGTCGACGGCGAGGATGTTGGTGCCCGGCGCGAGGCCCATGAGCTCGGCGAGGCGCTCGGCCGAGAGGTGCGGGGTCGGCTCGAAGGCGACGGTGCGGGCTTCGAAGTGGGACGAGGTCGTGACGTACTGGTAGCCCTGCTGGGCGCCGAGCAGCAGGCCCCAGGCGAGCACGACGGCGACGCCGAGGCGCATGCTGACGCTGAGGAAGCGGCGGGCGCGGGGGCCGAGGGTCGGGCGGGAGAGGGCGCGCAGGAGGGCGAGCGGGTCGCGGC
>NZ_JACCSO010000621.1 GCF_013812955.1 Nannocystis sp.
CGCTACGCCACGCCATCGCCGCGCTGCGAGCCGGTGAGGCGCTGGACCTGCGGGCCGTGGCCCCGTGGCGGCGCCGGGCCTTGCGCGAGGCGCTCGGTCGGGCGGCCCTGATCGTGGCCGAGGACGCGGTCGAGGCGTTGATCGCGGTCGAGGTCCCAAGCCGGCTGAGCTTCGTCGTCGAGGAGTACAAGCACGGCGCGGGGATCCCGAAATGGGAGCGCGATTACCAGGAGCAGCTGCGCCGGACCGCGGCATCGCGGCGAGCATTCAATCGTTTCCTCGCCCTCTATGGCGAGCGCCTGCGCAGCGCCGACCGCGGCGTGGCGGTCGTCATCGCCCAACACAGCGCCCCGGCGATCGTCACCGTGATGCAGCACCTGACGCTCGCCGTCAGGAGGATCGAGGACGACGTCTATTTCGACATACACTCCAAGTACGACTTCCCGAGGCCGGGAAAGCTCGATCATGGGCATTGTAACTACTATGCCCTGGAGTGGCCCTGGGTGGCCGACGAGCTGATCCGGAGCAGCCGCACGCTGGTCGACAAGCCCGACTACTGGACTGTCGGGCGTTACTTCGACCCCGGGGACCGAGACGAGTTCTCCGGTCCGCTCGCGCCGGGCTGAGCCCCGCGGGGCCACAGCGCCGGGGCACACCGGAGTGTCTATATCGGTTTGCTCTTACACTCTGACTTCCCGAGCGACACAAACTTGCATTCCAGGCCGCCGCAGCAGGGCAGCTTGGCATCAGGCACGCCTGGGCCGCAGTTGCCGCCGAGGCCGACGCAGCAGTTGGTGTCGTTGAGGCTCATGCACTGGTTGCAGGCGAGCGTGCCGCCGCCCCACTTGCCCGGTATCACCGTCTCACAGGTCTTGCCGTTGAAGTTATTGCCGTCGCACACCTCGTCGCCCTCGACCTTGTTGTCGCCGCAGACCGGGCCGCCCGTGGTCGTACCCGCGGTCGTGTCGCTGGTGCTGGTGTCACCGGTGCTGGTGCTGGTGCTGGTGTCGGCGGTGCCGGTGCTGGTGCTTGTGCTTGTGCCGGTGCCGCCGGTGCCGGTGTCGCCAGTGCTGGTGCTGGTATCCAGCGGCGTGGTGGTGGTTGCGGTCGTCGGGTCGGTGGTGCCGGTCGAGGTGCTGGTGGGCGCTTCGACGGTCGTGGTCGGGGTGGTCGTGCTGGCGGTGGTGCCGGTGCCGGCCGAGCTCGTGGCGTCGGCGCCGGTCGCCGGGGCGGTCTCCGCGAGGCAGTCGGACTGCGGCGCGGCGGCGAGGCAGCCGTTGTTGTCGGCGACGCAGATGCTGCAATACGGCGTCGCTGGATCGCGCTGCAGACAGGTCGCATTGCCGTCCTGGTTGCCGCAATGATCCTTGTTGACGCCGCTGCAGGCGGCCAGCGCGAGGGCCAGCGTGGACCACAGCGTGGCGCGGAGTGGAGAGATCATGAGCATCTTCTTTGTTGTAATTTTAAAAGCGTCCCACCAGCTGTAGGCCGGCCGCGCCGGGGTGGATGAGCGGCGCGGCGTGGGCCACACGCCGCGGTTTGCGACGATCGAGGATCAGGAGCACCGCGCCGGTGACGAGCGCGGCCGCGCCGATCGCTAGCACCGCATAACCAGGGGGTCGGAGGTCGACCTCGCGCAGCGGATCGTCCTTGTCCGGGTGGGGCTGGGTCAGCGCCAGGCCGAGACCTGTCCCAAAGACCAGGGCACCGCCCGCGAGCAGGCCGACGCCGACCTTGCCGGAGGTGCGCAGCGGGGCGTCCGGGGGCGGCACACGCGTCTCCGGGGCCGGCGTCGGGGTCGGCTTCGGGGCGGTGCGGACCGCCCGAAACCGGGCCCGCACGAAGGGCACCAGGCGCAGGAGCTCGCTGCGGGCGCGCTCGACGGCCTCGCCCTCGGTGCACAGGGAGCACACGATCTGGCGCGGGCTGCCCTCGAGGACCTCGCCACGCACGGCGACCTCGCTGAAGATCGCGTAGGTGTCGCCCTCCTCGCCGCGGCGCTCGAAGCGGATGCGAATGACCGGATCGTCGCCGGCGCGGCGCGGGAGGATCTCCGCGCGGCGCAGCTCGAGGTTGCCGAGCTCCTCGAGACGCGACATCAGCACCGGTCCGGCCGGGCCGGCCTCCGCTGTGTCGATCTCGAGGCCCGCGCGGGCGATCACCGCGGTGTCGGCGTCGGTGTCGGCCGCGTCGCTGCCGGACCCGACCTCGTCCGTCGGCTCCGGCGGGGCCGGCTGCGTCGCATCCGGGGCCGGCTGCGTCGCATCCGGGGCCGGCTGCGCCTCAGGGGGCGCCGCTGCGACGGCCTCGCCGTGCAAGGCCCAGCCGAGCACCAGCGCGAGCGGCCGGCTCATCCGGCGCGCTGCTGACATAACTTGCGCCACTGCACCACCTCCTTGTCGTTGAGTCCCTGACCTGCGGACAGGCAGCCCGTGAAATCTCCGAGCTCCATCAGCGCCTTGGTCTGGAGTTTGCGCGCCTCGGCGTCGGTGGGCCAGCAGGTGCGCCGGCGCGACAGCTCGCGCAGCAGGCTCCACGACTGCGAGCGGCGGGCCTCGTCGGCGCGGGCTCGCAGTCGGGTGCACTCGGGCGTGGCGAAGTCTCGCTTCGCGGCTGGCCGCGGGGTCGCGGGCGTCGGGGTTTTGGGGGTGGCGACGGGCAGGTCGGGGGTGTCCGGGGT
>NZ_JACCSO010000130.1 GCF_013812955.1 Nannocystis sp.
GCCGCGGCAGGCGTGCGAGCGCCCGCGCCTGGTCCCGGCCGCGGTCCCGCCGTGGTCCCGCCGTGAGCCCAAGGCGGTCCCGGAGCGGGTCCCTGGCGTTCCCCCTGCCTTGCCGTCCGTCTTGCCCAGGTGGCCGCTGCTGTGCTAAACGGCCGGCCCATTCGTAAATCCACATGCCCCGGGAGAGCCCCGTGGCGTCACCACAGCGACCCTCGCGTCGTCCGGTGTTTCGGGGCTCGATGAACGCGGCAGAGGCACCAACGCCAGGAAAGTCAGTCCTCCATGTCCATGCAGACCCAGACGGAACTCTCGTCGCCCGAACTCCACGTCGCCCTCGATATGAGCGACGGCCAGCGCATCATCACCGTTCGCCAGCTGCTCGAAGCCGGCGTGCACTTCGGTCACCGCACCGAGCGCTGGAACCCGCGCATGAAGCCGTACATCTACGGCGCGCGCAATGGCATCCACATCATCGACCTGCAGCAGACCGCGGGCCTGTTTCGCCGGGCCTACGCGTTCATCCGCCAGACCACGGCGGAGGGCAAGCCGGTGCTGTTCGTCGGCACCAAGAAGCAGGCCGCCGACGTGATGTCGGCCGAGGCCCAGCGGGCCGGCCAGTACTTCGTGTGCAGCCGCTGGCTCGGCGGCACCCTGACCAACTGGACGACGGTTCGCCAGTCGGTCGACAAGCTGCGTGGCATCGAGCGCATGAGCCAGGACGGCACCTACGAGCAGATCACGAAGAAGGAGGCGCTGATGCTCGAGCGCAAGCGCGGCAAGCTCGAGCGCAACCTCGGCGGCATCAAGGACATGCCGAAGCTGCCGGGCGCGGTGTTCGTGATCGACCCGGTCAAGGAGCACATCGCCGTGGTCGAGGCCAACCGCCTCGGCGTGCCGGTGGTCGCCGTCGCCGACACCAACGCCGACCCGCGCCTGATCCAGTACGTGATCCCGGGCAACGACGACGCGATCCGGGCGATCAAGCTGTTTTGCACCCGTATGGCCGACGCCTGCCAGGAGGGCACCAAGCTCGGCAAGTCCCGCGCGGTCAACGACCCGCACGAGGGCCGTGACCCCGAGCCGATCCGCGTCACCACCGGCGGCGACGGCCCCAAGGTCGAGATCGTCTCGCGCCGCACCCAGCTCCCGCACCCCGAGGCCGTCGCATCCCCCGAAGAGGATGTCGCGCCCGTGACCGAGTCGGAGGAGTAGGACCATGGCCATCACCGTCACCCCCGTCATGATCAAGGAGCTCCGCGAGCGCACCGCCGCGGGCCTCATGGACTGCAAGAAGGCGCTCACCGAGACCGATGGCGACATCGACAAGGCGATCGAGTTCCTGCGCAAGAAGGGCCTCGCCAACGCCGCCAAGAAGGCCGGCCGCCTGGCGAGCGAGGGCGTCGTCACCGCCTACGTGCACAGCAACAACCGCGTGGGCGTGCTGCTCGAGGTCAACTGCGAGACCGACTTCGTCGCCCAGACCCCGGACTTCAAGCAGTTCTGCGCCGACGTGTCGATGCAGATCGCCGCGATGAACCCGGCCGCGGTCCGCCGCGAGGACATGGACACCACCAAGGTCGAGTCCGAGCGCGCGCTGCTGCGCGAGAAGGCCCTGGCCGAGGGCAAGCCGGAGAAGATGGTCGACAAGATCGTCGACGGGCAGATCAACAAGTTCTACTCCGAGAGCGTGTTGCTCGAGCAAAAGTTCGTCAAGGACGACAAGAAGACCATCGAGCAGATCCAGCAGGAGCTGGTGGCGAAGCTCGGCGAGAACATCAAGATCCGCCGCTTCACCCGCTACGAGCTCGGTGAGGGCCTCGAGAAGAAGAGCGAAGACTTCGCCGCCGAAGTCGCCGCACAGATCGCGGCCGCCAAGGCCTGAAGCGACACGAAGAGCGGGGCGACCCGCTCTTCGTGTATGAGCAGCCCGCAGTTCATGACCATGGAAGCCCGACCGCGCTACAAGAGGATCCTGCTCAAACTCTCCGGCGAGGCCCTCCAGGGCGCGCAGGGCTACGGCGTCGACGCCGAGGTCCTGCGCACCATCGCCGTGGAGATCGAGGAGCTGGTCGCGCTCAAGGTCGAGGTCGCCGTCGTCATCGGCGGCGGCAACATCTTCCGCGGCCTGAGCGCGGCGGCCTCGGGCATGGACCGCGCCAGCGCCGACTACATGGGCATGCTGGCGACGGTGATGAACTCACTGGCGCTGCAGGACGCGCTCGAGCAGCGCGGCGTGTACACCCGCGTGCTGTCGGCGATCGAGATGAAGGAGATCGCCGAGCCCTACATCCGCCGCCGCGCCGAGCGCCACCTGGAGAAGGGCCGCGTCGTCATCTTCGCGGCCGGCACCGGCAACCCCTACTTCACGACCGACACCGCCGCGGCGCTGCGGGCGATGGAGATCCACGCCGAGGTGCTGCTCAAGGCGACCAAGGTCGACGGGGTCTACGACAAGGACCCCCACAAGCACCCCGACGCGGTCCGCTACAGCCGCCTGACCTACCTCGACGTGCTCGCGCGCGGACTCAATGTCATGGACAGCACCGCGATCTCCCTGTGCAAGGAGAACAACCTGCCGATCCTGGTGTTCAACATGCTCGAGCACAACAACATCCGCAGGGTGGTGTGCGGCGAGCAGATCGGTACACTCGTGTGCCCCGACGGCCAGAGCGTGCTCGCAAGCGCGGTCTAGCGGTCTACTAGGCTATCTCAACGGCGAGAAGGAGCGAGCGAATATGGACGAGGCACTTGAACTTGCAAACGACGGCATGGACAAGGCGATCGACCGCCTGCGCAAAGGCCTGACCAAGGTCCGCGCCGGTCGGGCCAACCCCGCCATGCTGGACGATGTCCGCGTCGACAACTATGGCACGGTGATGCCGCTCAACCAGGTGGCCACGGTCAGCGTCGGCGACGCCCGCCTGCTGGTCGTCAAGCCCTGGGACCGCAACATGCTGGCCCCGGTCGAGAAGGCGATCAACGCCCAGAACCTGGGCCTGAACCCGCAGAGCGACGGCATCGTCATCCGCCTCGCGATCCCGCCTCTGACGGAAGAGCGCCGCAAGGGCCTCGTCAAGCAGGTCAAGGAGCACACCGAGGACGCCAAGGTGGCGATCCGCGGGACCCGGCGCGAGTGCAACGAGTTCCTCAAGGAGTCCGAAAAGGACCGCCAGATCTCCGAGGACCAGCTCAAGAAGGCGCTCGAGAAGGTCCAGGAGGTCCACGACCGCTATATCAAGCTGGTCGACGAGATCACGGCCAAGAAGGAAGCCGAGATCATGGAAGTGTGAGCGCCGCCCCGGCGTCAGAGCCGGGTGGTGTTCATGAGGGCCTGGCGCATCTCGGCGAGGCCCTCGACGGGGTTGACGAGGCCGACGTAGCCGAGCTCGCTGCGGGCCTTGCGGTCGTTGACGGTGACCTCCTCGCCCATGAGCTTGAGGGTCACGCGGGTGACGGGTGGTTTCCAGCGGTAGCCACGCAGGCGGCCGAGGGCCTCGCCGGCGCTGGCGAGGGTCCTGGCGAGGGCGCGCGGGATGGTGCTGGAGGCCTGGAGGCCCTGGGTTGCGAGCAGGCCGCTGACGAACGCGCGAAACTCGACGGAGGGGCCGTCGGTGAGGAAGTAGGTCTCGCCCCGGCGCCCGCGCTGGGCGGCGAGGATCATGCCCTCGACGACGTTGCGCACGTGGCAGGTCGAGGTCTTGTAGTGTCCGCCGGCGATCCAGCGAAACTGGCCCTGGCGCACGGCGGCGGCGATCAGCGGCAGCACCGAGGTGTCACCGGCGCCCCAGATGAAGCGCGGTCGCACGATCACGACGTCCATCTGGTCATGGGCGGCCCGCAGCAGGCGCTCGGCGGCGCCCTTGCTCGCGGGGTACATCGGCAGCGGGTGCTCGGGCAGCGGCCGGTTCTCGTCGGCCTGCACGATCGGTCCGCCGCCGACCAGCACGGCCTCGGTGCTGACATGCACGAGGCGCTCGACCTTGGCGCGGATCGCCGCGGCCAATACGTTGGCGGTCCCGTCGACGTTGACCCGCTGATACACCGCCGGGTCGTCCCACTCGACCACGTGCGCCGCGCAATGAAACACGACGTCGCAGCCGGCCATCGCCGCGGCCAAAACGTCGACGCTGTCCAGGTC
>NZ_JACCSO010000638.1 GCF_013812955.1 Nannocystis sp.
GCGGCGCGCCGACGATCTGCCGCGAGCCCTGGCCGCCGAAGGCCTTGCGATCGCGAAACTGCCAGAACAGCGGCGTGACGACCTGGAAGCTGCGGCCCTTCGGGTCGTGGCGGGCGATCGTCAGCAAGGGCGGCAACACCAGCCCGAAGCCTCCGCCCGGCCGCCGCGTCGCGCCGCCGAAGGGCAACAGCAAGGCCGAGGTCGCGCCGGTCTTCAGGTCGTCGAACTGCCAGTACAGCGGGAACAGCACGCGGTTGCGCTGCGCGGGGTCGCGGTACGAGACCCACGGAAACACCGCCCAGGCGACGCTGCCCTTGTTGAGGTTCTCACTGCGCCAGACCAGCGGCGTGACCGCGGTCAGCGAGCCGGCCGGGCTGCGCTGCTGGAAGGTCAGCAGCGGCGGCACGGCCCAGGCCCGACGCTTGCGCGCGATGTCGCTGCGCTGCACGTAGAGCAGGGTCCACAGCTCGTGGCGGTTGCCGAACTCGCGGGACTGCCAGTGTGCGAACGGGAACACGGTCCGGTGAGTGAGGCCCCGCAGCTTGTCGCTGCCGCCGACGTACAGCGGCAGGCCGACGGTCGTGCGCTTGACGCCCTGGGTCACCTGCACGAACAGCGGCGCGCCGACGAAGTAGCGCAGGTCGTTGAGCGGGTCGGCGTCGGTGGTGTTCTTGTGGCCGTACCAGAACAGCAGCGCATCGAAGCCACGCAGGCCGTCGGGGGTCTTCTGGTGGTAGTGGAAGGGCGCGACGACGAGGTTCTTGACCTGCTTGTTACCCCAGTACCAGATGAGCGGGAACTGGCCGAAGTTGAACTGCTCGCCGATCCGCTTGTAGCCCATCAGCAGGGCGCCGGCGCCCCACGCCGAGGTCCGCTCGGAGAACGAGCCGAAGAACAGCGCGAGCGGCGAGAGGTAGCGGCGCTTCTGCTTGCGGGTGCTGTACCAGCCGCTCGTCAGCGACAGGTCGAAGTGGGCGAGCTTCTCCGGGTGACCGGCCGCCGGAGTGCGGTGGAAGAACACCGGCGGCAGCGTCAGCGCGCGCGTGCGGTGGGTCGTCCAGGTCCGATCGATCCAGAAGGGCGGCACGCTCTTGCCGCGCAGCAGACGCGGCGGACCGGTGTCGACGACGACCGCGGCGGCGGGCGGCGGCGGCGGTGAGGACTCGGGGGAGAGGGCGCGCGCCATGTCGGCGGACGAGGCGGCACCGGGGCGGGTCTCATCGGGCTCGGCGGCCTCATCGTCGTCCGTGGCCTCGGGCTCCGGCGCGGGCTCCGGGATCGTCCGGGGTGAGGGGATCCGCGGCGACAGTCGGCCGGGCGTGCCAGGGATCGGGGTCGTCGGGCTGGCGGTCGGGCTGGCGGTCGTGCTGTCCTCGGGGACAGTCGGGCTGTCCGAAGGGACAGGTGCCGCCGCGGCAGGCTCATCGGTCGCGCTGGCGCCGTCACCGGTCGGTGCGCGGCGTGGCTGACGAACGGGCGGACCCATCAGCGCGGTCCGCAGGCCGCTGTTGTGCAGCGCAGCGCTCGCGGGGAGCGTACCGGTGAAGTTACCGGCGAGCGCCCGGAAGGTCGCATCGAGACGCAGCGGCTCGGACGCCGACGCGACGTCCGGCGCCGCGAGCACGAGCAACACGGCGACGCCGAGGCATCGCAGGGGCGCAGCGCTGGCGCCTCCGAGGCGCGCGATGGGCTCAAAGGCGTCCACGGGCCGGGAGGGGATAGCGAATCTGCGTTTGCCGTGTCAACCCTGCCCGGTCGGCGCAGTCGGCCATGATCTCACGCCGCGGCGCCGCGACACCCCGGGTTTGACAGCGAGGGTCGGCGGCGCTATGGCAGCAATCCTTGGCCGCGTGGAGGGCCCTGGCATGGCACGCGACGCACACCGACTCGAACTCGCAGCCGACTTGGACCTCGACCTCGTCGCCCTGGCCCGCACCGGACCCGGCCCCTTCACCATCACGGCCGAGCTGCCGGAGCCGTGGATCGCCGCCATTTTGGCGCATACCGACGCCGAGGTCTCGCAGCCCGGCAAGGTCCGCGTCGAGGTCACGCTGATCGGCAACGGCATCAGCGTGCTGGTCCGTGGCGACCTCGACGCCCGCTTCATCGTGCCCTGCGCCCGCTGCCTGGAGCCGGCCGAGGTGCTCGCCAGCGGCGAACTGTGCGTTCATTTCGTCCGGGGCGCCGCGAGCGACGCGCTGCGCGACGAGGAGGACACCGATATGGCCGCCGAGGACGTCGACCGCCCCGACCAGCGCGCCTTCCTCGGCACGCGCCTCGATCTGCGACCGATGATCGAGGAGCAGATCCTGGTCGCTTACCCGATCCGGGCGCTCTGCGTCCGCGGCGAGGCCTGCCGCGGCCTGTGCATGCACTGCGGGGCCAACCTCAACGAGCAGCCCCCGGCCTCGCGCTGCTGTGTGTGTGGCAAGCTCGACGCCCGGGTCCCGGTGGTCGCCGCTCCGGGAGAAGAGGATGCGTCCGATCCCGCCAAGCCGACCCCCGGCGGCCCCGAGCTCGAGCCCTCGTGGAAGGCCGCGCTCCGCGGCCTCGACCTGCCACCCTCCGGCAAACCCGGCAAGAAGCTTCCGTCCTGAGCTGCCGTCCTGAGCCGGCTCGTGCGAGCCGGATCTGACCGCGCAGATCCGATCCTGGATTTGAGAATTCTCTTCTGCCTGCGTCGTAAAGGGCCGCGCAGGCGCCCCCCGGCGGCAAAAAAAAGCCTCGCCGGGCGGCAAAAGTCGCTACACTCCCGCCCCTCCGAACCAACGGGTACTCGCCATGGCTGTTCCGAAGAAGAAGATGTCCCAGTCCCGCCGCGACATGCGTCGCGCTAACCATGACAAGCGTTCGCCGCCGACGCTGGTCGCCTGCGCGAACTGCGAGGAAGCCACCCTGAGCCACCGCGTCTGCGCGGCTTGTGGCTTCTACAAGGGCCGTCAGGTCATCGCCGTCGCCAAGGAGTAGGGCAGGCCCCGGCCTGTCTCTCCTCGGCCCGTTCACCCCGGCTCGTTCACCCTCCGCTCGTCTAGCTCCGGCTCGGCCATCGACCTCTGGAAATCGGCCGCGTGTCGACCACCATCGCACTCGACGCCTTCGGGGGTGACAACTGCCCCGCGGTGGAGGTCGAAGCCGCGGTCGCTGCGGCCCGTGAGGGCCTCTCGGTCATCCTCGTCGGAGACCGCGATCGCCTCGCTGCCGAGCTCGCCCGGCACGACCTCCACGATATCGACGCTGCGGGTGCGCTGCGCGGCCTTCCGCTGCGCGTGCACCACGCCTCGGAGGTCATCACCATGGACGATACGCCGTCCAAGGTGGTGCGCAGCAAGACCGACGCGTCGATGCCGGTCTGCTTCGACCTCGTCAAGCTGGGCGTCGCCCAGGCGGTCATCTCGGCCGGCAATTCCGGGGCGATGCTCGCCTGCGGCTTGCTGAAGTTCGGCCGCCTCAAGGGCATCGACCGCCCGGCGATCAGCGCCAGTGTGCCGCGCCCGCGCGGCCAGTGTGTGCTGCTCGACATGGGCGCCAACGTCGAGTGCAAGCCGATCAACCTCGTGCAGTTCGCGGTGATGGGGGCGATCTTCGCCCGCACCAGCCACGGCGTTGCACGCGCGCGCGTCGGTGTGCTCTCGAACGGCACCGAGGAGGGCAAGGGCACCGAGCTGACCCGCGCCGCGCACCGGGCCCTGAGCGCCCACCCGAGCGCCGACTTCAGCTACGCCGGCTACGTCGAGGGCAAGGACATCTTCAAGGACCGGGTCGATGTCATCGTCACCGATGGCTTCACCGGCAACATCGCCCTCAAGGTGATGGAGGCGACCGCCGTCGCCTTCGCCGAGCAGCTGCGGGCGGCCGTCGAGGAGCGCACGCTCAGCAAGGTCGGCGCGCTGCTGATGCGGCCGACCTTCGCGCTGTTCAAACAACGCCTGGATCCCGACACCTATGGCGGTGCGCCGCTGCTCGGGGTCGAGGGCGTCACGATCATCAGTCACGGCGGCGCCAGTCCGCGGGCGCTGCTCAACGGCATCCGCTTGGCCGGGCAGTACGCCGCGCGTGACTTGACCCCCGCGCTGCGCCTCGCCGCTCAGGCCCACAAGGACCTGTTCGCGGCGGCCAAGCGCGAGGAGAGCGCGAGTTAAAAATTCTGGTGTGTCTGTCCGCTGGCCTCGGGGCCGGCGACGCGAGGTGATCGATGAGTGAGCAGGTGGCCTTCGTGTTCCCGGGTCAGGGCAGCCAAAAAGCGGGCATGGGCGCCGCGCTCGCAACCACCTTTGCGTCCGCGCGGCGGATCTTCGCGATCGCCGACGAGGCGCTCGGTGAGCCGCTCTCGACCCTGTGCTTCGAGGGCCCCGACGATCAGCTCGCGCGGACCGCCAACACCCAGCCGGCGATCCTCACCTGCTCGGTCGCCGCGTGGACGGTGCTGCGCGAGGAGCTCGGCATCACCCCGACCGTCTGTCTCGGTCACAGCCTCGGCGAGTTCTCGGCGCTGGTCGCCGCGGGGGCCCTCGACTTCGCCGACGCGGTTCGCCTGGTCCGTCTGCGCGGGCAGGCGATGCAGGAGGCGGTGCCCGCGGGTGTCGGTGGCATGGCGGCGATCGTCGGGGTCGAGGCCGCGCAGCTCGAGGCGCTCTGCGTCCAGCACAGCGGCCCTGACGATCAGGTCAGCATCGCCAATGAGAACGGCGGCGGTCAGCTGGTGGTCGCAGGCCACAGCGGCGCGGTGCAGCGCCTGGTCGCCGAGGTCAAGGCGAGCCGCGGCAAGGCGATCCTCCTCAACGTATCGGCGCCCTTCCATTGTTCGCTGATGCAGCCGGCCGCCGAGCGGCTCGCCGCGGCGCTCGAGCAGGTCAAGGTGCGGCCGCTGCAGGTGCCTGTGATCGCCAACATCGATGCGCTCGCCAACGTGGACGCCGCGCGCGTGAAGGACCTCCTCATCCGGCAGATCACCGGTCGTGTTCGCTGGGAGGCATCCGTGCGCAACGCCGTGCACATGGGCATTACCCGCTGCATCGAGCTCGGCCACGGCAAGGTGCTCGCCGGCTTGATTAAACGCATCGCGCCCGAACTCGCGGTGTTGCCCCTCGGTTCCCCCGCTGACCTCGATGTGCTAAAGGTCGTGGCGAAATGACGTCCGCGGATCACGCCCTCGCACTGCCGGCCAGCTTGTCGCTGGCGGGTCGTGTCGCGCTGGTCACCGGGGCGTCTCGCGGCATCGGCCGGGCGATCGCCCGCACGCTCGCGGCCCGCGGAGCCGCGGTCGCCGTCAACTACAGCAGCCGCGAAGACGCCGCCCAGGAGCTGTGCGCCGAGATCACCGCCGGCGGCGGCAAGGCGCTGGCGGTCGGCTTCGATGTCTCGGATTCAGCCGCGGTCGAGGCCGGCGTGCAGCAGGTCGTCACCGCCCTCGGTGGTCTGCACATCCTCGTCAACAACGCCGGGGTGTCGATCGACGCCCTGCTGCTGCGGGCCAACCCTGACGACTTCTCGCGCCTGCTCGACGTCAACTTGAAGGGCGCCTTCCTGTGCTGCAAAGCCGCCGCGCGCCAGCTGCTCAAGGCCAAGACCGCCGGTCGCATCATCAATCTCAGCAGCGTGGTCGGTGAGCAGGGCAACGCCGGCCAGGCGATGTACGCCGCCGCCAAGGCCGGCATCCTCGGCCTGACCAAGTCGCTGGCCCGCGAGCTCGCCAGCCGCGGCGTCACCGTCAACGCCATCACCCCCGGCTTCATCGACACCGACATGACCGCCGCCGCGCTGCAGGGCGAGGCCCGCGAGGCGCTGCTCAAGCAGATCCCGCTGGCTCGCATCGGCTCGCCCGACGAGGTCGCCGAGGCGGTGGCCTTCCTGGCGGCGCCCGCCGCCAGCTACATCACCGGACACGTGCTGCGGGTCAACGGCGGTCTGCTCATTTAGACCCCGCTGCTCGCCACCCCGGACTCGCCACCCCGGACTCGCCACCCCGGACCCTCAACTTCAGCCCCCCAATTAGCCCCGCATCTACTTCAAGAGGACACAGCCATGACGACTTCCAAGACAAACGACATTGAGGCGAAGGTCAAAGCGATCGTCGTCGAGCAGCTCGACGTGCGCGACGAGGATGTCACGCCGAGCAAGACCTTCACCGAGGATCTGGGCGCCGACTCCCTGGCGATCGTCGAGCTCGTGCTCGCCTTCGAGGAGGCCTTCGGCCTCAAGATCCCGGACAACGAGGTCGACAACATCAAGACCGTCGGCAACGCGATCGACTACATCAAGAAGAACGCCACCGGTGCCAAGAGCGCCACCGGCGCGAACTGAGCGCCGCGCGCCACGTTGGCGCCGCCCGGGGAGGCCGCGGTGAGTACACGCAGGGTTGTCATCACAGGTATGGGAGTACTGAGCCCCCTCGGTATCGGCGTCGACGAGAACTGGCGCCGACTGTGCGCCGGTGAGTCCGGCATCGGACCGATCACACGATTCGACGTCGCGGAATACCCGACGAAGATCGCGGGTGAGGTTCGCGGCTTCGAGGCGACGAACTGGATCGCGAAGAAGGAGATCCGACAGATGGATCTCTTCATTCAGTATGGCATCGCCGGGGCCGCGCTCGCGGTCGCCGACGCCGGTCTCGACCAGAGTCCAGTCGCGGATCCCGAGCGCTTCGGGGTGTTCGTGGGCGCCGGTCTCGGCGGGCTCTCGACCCTCGAGTCGACGATCGCCGCGCTGAAGGAGAAGGGGCCGCGCCACGGTATCAGCCCCTACTTCGTGCCCGCGATAATCGTCAACCTCGCCGCCGGTCAGATCTCGATCCGCCACGGCGCCAAGGGCCCGAACCTCAGCCACGTCTCCGCCTGCTCGACCGGGGCGCACTCGATCGGCGAGGCCTTCCGCACCATCGTGCACGGCACCGCCGACGTGATGATCGCCGGCGGCACCGAGTCGACCGTCACGCCGCTCGGCATCGGCGGTTTTTGCTCGTCGCGCGCCCTCAGCACCCGCAACGACGAGCCGACCCGCGCCTCGCGGCCGTTCTCGGCCTCGCGCGACGGCTTCGTGCTCAGCGAGGGCTGCGGCATCCTCGTGCTCGAGGAGCTCGGCCACGCGCGAGCCCGCGGCGCCAAGATCCACGCGGAGATCGTCGGTTACGGTCTCAGCGCCGACGCCTACCACATCACCTTGCCGCCGCCGGGCGGAGAGGGCGCCCAGCGCTGCATGAAGATGGCCCTGCGCGACGCCGGCATCGCGCCGGAGCAGGTCGGCTACATCAACGCCCACGGCACCTCGACGATCGCCGACGTGACCGAGACCCAGGCGATCCGCGCGGTGTTCGGCGGTCACGCCGAGCGGGTCGCGGTGTCCTCGACCAAGTCGATGCACGGGCACCTGCTCGGGGCCGCGGGCGGGCTCGAGGCCGCGATCTCGGTGCTCGCCCTCAAGCACGGGATCTTGCCGCCGACGATCAACCTCGACGACCCGGACCCCGCGTGCGACCTCGACTATGTGCCGCACGTCGCGCGCGCCACCCAGGTCGAGTACGCGATGAGCAACAGCTTTGGCTTCGGCGGGACCAACGCGGCATTGATCTTCCGCCGGGCGGAGTTCTAGGACCATGCGCATCCATCTCGGCAGTGATCACGGCGCGATCGAGCTGCGCCAGGTGCTCGCAGCGGCCCTGCGCGAGTGGAGCCACGAGCTGGCCAGCGAGGTCGGACCCGACGACGACAAAGAATCTGTCGACTACCCGGACATCGCCAGGCAGCTGGGCGCGCGCGTGCTCGCCGACCCGGGCTCGCTCGGCGTGCTGGCCTGCGGGACCGGGCAGGGCATGGCGATGGCCGCCAACAAGGTGCCGGGCATCCGCGCCGCGGTCGTGCTCGACGCTTACAGCGCCCGCATGGCGCGCGAGCACAACGACGCCAACGTGCTCTGCCTCGGCGGTCGGGTCGCCGGCGTCGAGCTGGCCAAGCTGCTGCTCCAGACCTTCCTCGCGGGCGAGTTCGCCGGAGGTCGCCACGCGCGGCGGGTCGCCAAGATCGAGGGCGGGGGAGGGTAGTCGTGCTCTGTCCGGTCTGCCGCGGCGCGAACATCAAGGTGCTCGACTCCCGCGACAGCCGCGACGGGGTGGCGATCCGTCGCCGCCGCGCCTGCTCCGACTGTGCCCATCGCTTTACGACTTACGAGCGGATCGAGACCAGCCTCCCGGTCGTGCTCAAGCGCAGCGGCGGCAAGCAGGCCTTCGACCGCAACAAGATCCTGGCCGGCCTCAAGCTCGCGTGTCGCAAGCGACCGATCGAGGAGGAGCGCCTCGAGGTGATCGTCGCGGCCGTCGAGCTGTGGGCCGCGACCCGCGGCGACAAGGAGATCCAGGCCGAGGAGATCGGCGAGCGCATCATGCAGCACCTGCACGCGCTCGACCCGGTCGCCTACGTGCGCTTCGTGTCGGTGTACCGCAGCTTCGACTCGGTCCAGGAGTTCGCGCACCTGCTGCACGAGATGGAGAAGGCCGCGCAGTCGAGCCCCGAGGGCCAGCGCAACTTGTTCGAGATCGACGCCCGCGGCCAGATCCACTTCCCCGCGCGACCGGACGAGCTCGGCGAGGCTGGCCGTGAGGACATGCTCCCGGAGACAGGTGCCGAGATCGCGGGTGAGCCTGGTGGAGAGCCCGGCGATGCGCCCTGAGCTCGTCGAGCTGCTGGCGCTGATCGAGCGCCCCGAGGATGTCTCCGGCGAGGACGCCACCGCCGCGGCGATCCGGAGCGCGCTGGCCAGCACCCCCGCGCCAGGCGAGGACCCGGACGCCCGCGACGAGCGCTGCATGGCCGCCGCGGCGCTGCTCGCCCGCGCCGGCACCGGCGCCACCTACCCCAACCCCTGCGTCGGCGCGGTG
>NZ_JACCSO010000639.1 GCF_013812955.1 Nannocystis sp.
GCACGACGCGGTAGAAGCCCTCGCTCAGCACCCCGACCAGTCCGTCCGGGCGCACGACCGCCTCACGGGCGATGCCCTCGAGGTAGCGCGACACCTGGTCGTGGTAGCGGATGAAGCGCAGCATCGCCGCGCTGGCGACCCCCTCGACGTGGCGCAGGACGACGAGCTGTCGGCGCGGCGGTGAGCCCTGGCGTTCGACCGCGGCGAGCACGTCGAGCAGCTCCTCGGTGTCCGAGGTGTCGAGCTTGCCCCACGCGAACAGCGAGTAGAGGTCGCCGCCGGGCGACGAGCAGAAGAACTTACGCCGCATCAGCAGCTTGCCGGCTGGCGCGGCGAAGTACTCGTCGGCGTCGCGCACATCCACGAGCGTCGGCGCCGAACTGCGCGCATTCGCGTCTGAACCCACTCCTCCCCCTCCCCTGTCGTCTTCTCGCAATCGATGGCGCAACGACGCGATCGGCGGCGACCGCCGCGGATGATATCACCGTGATCCTCGGCGTCGATGCTGCGTATTTTACGCGGCATCGGGCGTCGCATCGCGCATTCGCGCCGAAACGTAGGAGATGAATCGTATGTTGTTAGTTTCTCGCCTCGCCCTGGCACTCCCATTCGTGTTTGCGCTCACCGGGGGGGAGGGGCAGGCGCTCGCGGCTTCACCGAGCGCGGCCCCGGGGCAGCGCAATCTCGTGGCGCGCTGCGAGCGTGACGGGAAGATCCGCCAGGTCTATGTGCGCGCGGATCGGCGCGAGCTCCAGACCCAGGGCTCGGTCGAACCCGAGCTCTCGACCAAGATCCAGGAGTACCTGAACTTCGGTCGTCGCATCGACGTCGTCGCCTACGCGCCCGACTGCAGCGGCTGGACCGTCGTCGCCGGCGACCGCAGCTTCAGCCGCAACATCGGCGCCACGAAGGACTCCGACTACTTCGTGGAGATCAACCGCCTCGTCGGCCAGGGCCGGCGGATCCACGCCGTCGCGTTCAACCCCGAGGACTGGAACACCAAGCGCAGCTTCGTCATCGCCTACGATCGGACCTTCATGACGCGCGGCATGCCCAGGGAGTTCGACACCACCGTGACCGCCCTGCTGGGGGACACCAACAAGCCGCTCGACGCGCTCGCCTTCTCCGACAGCGGCGGACTCGGGTGGAGCGTGGTCTCCGGCTCGAAGCACGTCACCACGCCCAGCTTCGGCCGCGGCGACTACGTGGCCGCGCTCGACGCCCTGCTCGCCGACGGTCGCGGCGTGCAATCCCTCAGCACCATCGTCGGCGCGCGCTCCGAGTCCCCCACGTGGTTGATCGCCTCGCGCAATGGTTATGCGGCCTCGATGCTGGCCTCGATCGCGCACATCCGCTACCCCGAGGGCCAACCCTGGGTCGCCGACAGCCACACCTTCTCGACCCACAATCCGACCCTCCTCGTGTTCCTGCACGGCATCACCGGCTCGACCAAGAACGAGCCCGGTCAGAAGATCAACACGGCCCAGCACGTCGCCCACTACTGGGGCCTCGGCTTCCTGCGGGCGGCGCTCGGCGGCGCCATCGACGGCAAGCTGTGGCTCTACCACACCGACGGCGCCAAGGAGGAGGTCACGCGCGACGAGTTCCTCGCCTGGAACGCCGGCAAGAAGGAGCGCCGCGGCCTGCTGCTCTCGACCGTCGCCAGCGACTCGCTCGCCACGGTCTATAACTCGGTCACCGGGCTGGTGCCCTGGCGCGACGGCTCGCTCCCGCTCGGGGTGCAGGCCCGCGACCAGGTCCGCCAGATCTACGCCCATTACATGACCCACTTCGGGGCCCGCAACAAGACCGAGCTGGTGCTCATCGGCCACAGCGCTGGCGGGCTGATCGCGCGCACGATCCTCGCCGCGCGACCGACGGCGACCAAGGGCCTGTTCGCCGAGTGGACCGCCGATGACATCCAGATGGCCCGCTTCCTCGCCGCGCGCACTCGCTTCGCGGTGACGATGGCGACGCCGCACGACGGCTCGCCGATCCCCGAGTTCACGATCAAGGGCGGCCCCAACCAATTCAATGTCCCATACTGCAAGAAGTTGATGGGCAACAAGTCGATGGACAAGGTCGACAGCGCGGTCAAAAAGACGCTCAGCTACTGCGAGGAAGTCCCGCTGATCGGCGGCCTGTGCGGCGAGGTAAAGGACGTCTGGAAGGACGCCGGGGTCGGCACGCTCGACCGCTTCTGCGGCGCGATCCCCGACGCCGTGCGCGGCCTGCTCAGCGGCGACGACCCGGTGCTGCGCGACCTGACCCGCGAGGGGATGAAGCGCCACAACGCGGCCGAGCTCGCGCCGCACCGGGCCGTGCGCGCGGACAACAGCCACGTCCCGATCTACACGCTCGGGGGTCGCTCGCCGGTCCGCGCCGGCCACCGCTGCTGGGGCAGCAGCGGCGACTGCAACGGCCCGATCGACGCATCCGAGCTGCTCGAGGACATGACCGTCGCCTCCGGCAAGCTCGGCAAGGTCCGCGCCCAGCTCCCCATGTCCGTGCGCGAGCGGGTCGAGGCCAGCGCCCTGGTCGTCACCGCCGGCCTCGCCGACGCGACGCCGCCCGGCTTCGGCTTCGGCAAGTCGGATCACAGCTGGTTCGACGCCGTCGCCCGGCGCGGCGCGCCCTTCTCCCGCTACTTCGCCGGCAAAGACGGCCAGCGCGACTACGACGGCTTCGTCGGCATCGACTCCTCGCTCGGCTACCGGGTCGGCACGCCCTTCGGCCACGACTCGCCGCTCGGTAAGTTCTACTTCGACCATACCCGCGAATATGTGGTCGACGGCCAGCGGATGCGCGGCTCGTGGTATCGCCTGACCTCGGGGCCGTGGGACCACGACAACCACGGCATCATCATGTTCACGCGGGCCAACGGCGAGTGGTTGTGGAAGCAGCTCATCGACCGCGACCTCGCCGGTCCCTATGTCAGCAGCGGCGAGCGTAGCGGGTGGGTCGCCCCCAAGTAGAGGGCGGGCGCGGTCGGCCCTCCTTGCCGGCCTGGGGGGCCCACGAGAAGGTGCCGTCGATGGCGGTATCGGAGGCCGCGTTGACGGTGACGCGCGCGCCCCGTGCATGATAGCGCTATGTAGCGTCTGTCTCGCAATGTTCAGTCGTAATGAACGTGCGAGCATTCGTGATCGTGGTGATGTGTCGGGATTTCTCGGCCGCGGATATAACGAGCAACATGAGGCCGTGGACGCCTATGCCTATGCGGGGCTCACGTCGCTGTGAGCCCGGTGTTCACGAGGTGCGCGGCGACGGGCACCCGGAGCTCGAAGCGACTGCCGACGCCGAGCTCGCTGGTGACCGAGATCGAGCCACCGAGGCGTCCGGCGAGGCCCTGGGCGATGGTGAGGCCGATCCCGGAGCCCTCGACGGTGCGGGTCGCCGAGTCGTCGACCTGAACGAAGCGGTCGAACACGCGCGCGAGCATCTCGCGGGGGATCCCGATCCCGGTGTCCTCGACGGCGAGGCGGACGAACGCGGGGTCGTCCGGGTCGGTGGCGGCCAGCAGTGAGATCCGGCCGTTGCGGCAGAAGCGACAGGCGTTCTCGAGCAGGCAGGTGAGCAGCGTGGCGAGCAGCGAGCGGTCGCTCTCGATCACGGGGCAGCCGGGGCCGATCGTGATGTCGAGGACGTTGCCGCTGCTCAGCGCCAGCGTGCCGACGTGGCCCGCCAGCTCGCCGAGCAGCGCGCGCAGGTCGACCGACCCGGCGCGGACCTCGAGCTCGCCGGACTCGAGCCGCGAGAGCTCGAGGATCCGGGTCAGCGTGCGCAGCAGCCGGAGGCCGGCGTCCTGGATCTTGCGCAGACCGTCGCGGCAGGCCTCGAGGTCGCCGACGGCGAGGTCCTCCTCACCGAGCTCGGCGAAGCCCATCACCGCGTTGAGCGGGGTGCGCAGCTCGTGGCTCATGTTGAGCAGGAAGCGGGACTTGGCGCGGTCGGCCGAGACGGCCCGCTGACGGGCGAGGTCGAGCTCGTGGTAGAGGTTCGCGTTGCGCACGGCGATCGCCACGTGCGCGGCGATCTGGCGCAGCACCTCCACGCGTGACGCGGTGAAGACCCCGCGCGAGAGGTCGTTGTCGAGGTAGACGACGCCGAGCAGCTCGCCCTGGTGGAGCAGCGGCGTGCACAGCACGGAGAGGGTGCGCTCGAGGCCGGGGTCGCCGTCGAAGTGGGTGCCGGCCGGGCCGTCCTGGAGGACGACATCCTGGCGGGTGCGGGCCACGTAATGCACGACCGCCGCCGAGAGGCCCGGGGCCGCCGCGAGCGGGGCAGCGGCGAGGATCTGGACCTCGGGGCGGTCGACGTCGCCGAGCGCGTGGACCGCGAGGCCGTCGGCGCCCGGAAGGATCACGAAGCAGCGCCGCGCGCCGGCGCTGGTCATGAGGATGTCGACGAGGCGCGCGAGCAGCCGCGTCAGGACGATCTCTCCGGAGAGCGCGCGTGAGGCCCGGAGCACCGCGTCGAGATCGAGTTCGCTGCCGACGAGGCGGGCCGTGGCGCTGGCTCCGTCGCTGCCGGGCACCGGGTCGAGCCAGTCGGCGTGCTGGGCCCACAGCCAGCGCGCGACCCCCTTGGCGCCCCAGCGCAGATAGGCGCGGTGGGCCGCCTCGACGTAGAAGCGACCGAGCACCGGATCGTCGCTGGCGCGGCAGATCCTCGCGGCGAGCTCGCAGGCGACGCCCTCGACCTGGTGCGCGCGCTGCTCGCGAGCGAGGGCCGCGGCGCCGTTGAGGATCCCGAGGGCTCGCTGGGTGTGCCCGGCGATCATGTCGTCGAGGGCGCGGACCACCTCGTGCCGGGCGCCGAAGTTGTGCGGGGCACCGACGCGGCAGCGGGCGAGCTTGACGAGCGCGCGGCGGACGATCGCGCGCAGCCCGGAGCGCTCGCCGCGGGGCGCGTCGGGGTAGCGGCTGCCGGCCGCGAGCGCCTGATAGAACCAGTACATGCCGAGCACGCCGTTGGCGAGCGCGACGTCCTCGCGGGCGATCGCCGCGCGGATATGGTGCACGGCCTGCTCGTGGCGGCCGAAGTGCACGGCGACCATCGCCTGGTGCATCGCAAAGTGCATGCGAGTGAGCGGCGTCTTGAGGTCGCTGAGCCCGGCCTCGAAGCCCGCGACGTCCCAGGTCTCGGAGCCGAAGCGGCCGAGCTCGGTGGTCTCGCCGCGCAGGGTGTGGACCAGCTGCACCATGCCGGCGATCAGGCACTCGCCGTCGACGCCCTGGACGCGACCGACGAACTCGGCGACGCTGGCCGCGTAACGACCGACGCGCTCGAGCTCGCTGCTGTCGGCGAACAGGTCGCTGATGAGGTTGCCGGTGCAGAACGAGGCGTACAGCAGGTCGCCGTTATGCACGCCGAGCGCATGGCAGCGCTCGAGCGCGCCGCAGATCTCGGAGAAGGGGCGCACCCAGCAGCGCATATAAGACGCGATCGCGAAGTCGAGGCGGGCGGTGAGGAAAGGGTCGGGGAAGCGGCGATGAATGGACTCGGCGGCGTCGGCGAACACCTGGGCGTAGGCGTAGCGGCCGAGCGCGCCGGCCATCAAGATGCCCATGATCGTGAAGGCGTAGGCCGAGGGCCCCGAGAGGCCGTGACTCAGCGACTCGCTGACCATGCGCAGGCCGACCCACGCGAGCAGGTTGGTGTCACACATGTACGCCGCCGGAGCGACGGCCATCAACAGGTCGAGGGCGAGGCGGCGGTCGGGGTCATGCATCGCTGGCAGACCCGCGAGGTCATCGGCGCTGCGCCCGAGCAGGCGCACTTGCAACACCGCGAGCCGACCGGCGACGACCAGCTGATTGCCGCGGGTCGGGAGCTCGACACCGAGCAGCGCGAGCCCGGCGCGACCGATCTCGAGGGCGCGGTGATTCTCGCCGCGGCTGGACTCGAGGCCGACACGGAGCAGGTGGATCTGCGCCTTCTCGCGGGCGGTCCGGGCGTGGGCGACCAGCGGGACCCCGCGGCGCTCGGCGTCCTCGTAGCGGGCATCGAGGTGCTCGGCGGCCATGCACTCGAGGTGGAGCGCGAAGCACAGGTCGTAGGCGTCGTCCCAGGCCCGCTCGGGGAGCAGCGCGAGCCCGCAGCGCAGCAGCGCGGTCGCGGCCGAGTACGCGGTCGCCTGGCGGGCGCGACGACCTGCCCGAAGGTTCAGGTCGGCGATGCGCAGCCGCTCCCCGGCGTCGGTGATCCGGGCCGCGGCGGCGTCGAGGTGGCGGACCACCTCGAAGATGCCCTCGTCGTGATCGGGGTCCGTGAGCGCGGCGAGCAGTCCAAGGCCGATCTTCAGGTGGGCGAGCTCGCGCTCGTCGGGCGAGAGCAGCGCGTGTGCGGCCTCCTGCACGCGGTCGTGGGCGAAGCGGTAGGGCGTGCCGAGCTCGAGGCTCTCGCGCGCGGTGAGCGGGAGGATCAGGCCGGCCGAGACCGCCTCCCAGAGGTCCTCGCCGATGGTCTCGGCGTGGCCCTCCATCACCGTGGCGAGCATCTCGGCCGAGAACTGGTCGCCGACGCACGCGGCGAGCTGCAGGGTCCGGCGCGTGCGCTCGGAGAGCGCGCCGAGGCGACCGGCGATCAGCGAGACCATGTTGTCGCTGAGCCGGGCCGAGCGGATCTCCTCGCTCTGCCACCACCAGCCGCCGCGCTCCGGGTCGTAACGCAGCAGGCCCTGATCGACCAGCGCGCGCAGGAAGGCGTGGATGAACAGCGGGTTGCCCTGAGCCTTGGCGTGCACGATGCGCGCCAGCGGCTCGATCTCGCCGGCGCTGCGGGGGATCGCGGCCCGGATCAGCGCCGCGCTCTCGTCCTCGCCGAGCGGCGCGAGCAGCTCATGGGTGAGGCGCACGGGCAGGTCGCGGAGCCGGACGAGCAGCAGCTGCAGCGGGTGCTCGGGCGGGGCCTCGTTGTCGCGATAAGCGCCGATGATCAACACCGGCGAGCCGGCGGCGGCGCGCGTCAGCTCGTGGATCAGGTCGAGGGTTGGCAGGTCGGCCCATTGCAGGTCGTCGAGCACGAGCACGAGCGGACGCCCGGGCGCGGCGAGGGCCGCGACCATCTGCCCGAGGGTGGTACGAAAGCGGTTCTCACTCTCCTTCGGCGGCAGCGATGGCGCCGCCGGCAAGGCGCCGAGCAGCAGCGGCAGCTCGGGCAGCACCTCCGCGAGCACCGCCGCGTTGCTGCCGAGGTGAGCGTGGATCCGCGACTTCCAGGCGGCGAGGCGCAGGTCGGGCTCGCGCAGGAGGCTGCGCAGGGCGTGCCGCAGCGCCTGCACCGGGGCGCCATAGGGGGCCCGGCGCAGCTGCTCGCACTTGCCGGCGGTGAACAGGCCGCCGCGCGTGAGCGCGGGCCGCCGCAGGCCCTCGATCAGCGCCGACTTGCCGATGCCCGAGGCCCCGGCGAGCACGACGACCTCGAGCGAATTGTCGGCGACGCGGACGAGCGCGGCCAGCAGCATGGCAGCCGCGGCGTCACGACCGTAGAGCTGGGCCGTGAGCGGCAGCCGCCGGGGAACATCGCGCGCGCCGAGCGGGAAGTCCTCGGGCACGGGTCCGCGGCGGGCCAGCTCGTGCAGCGCGTGGAGGTCATGCGCGAGGCCGGCGTGGCTCTGATAGCGGTCATCGGCGACCTTGGCGAGCAGGCGCCCGACCAGGTTGCCGAGCGCGAGTGGCACCGCTGGCGCGAGGTCGACGAGGTTGGGCGGCCGGCGGGCGATGTGACAGTGGAACATCTCCGCGGCCGAGGTCCGGGCGAAGGGGAGGCGGCCGGCGAGGCACTCGAAGAGGGTGACGCCGAGCCCGTAGAAGTCGCTGCGATAGTCGACGGGCCGGTTGATCCTTCGGGTCTGCTCCGGCGAGACGTACGGCAGGCTCTCGGTCGCGACGCCCTCGGAGGGCTCGGGTTCGCCGCTGACGAGGGCATCACCGAGCCCGGTGAGCGTGATTCGATCGAGGCCGTCGGCGACGAGCAGGTTGTCGGGCCTGATGTCGCAGTGGGTGACGTCGCGGGCGTGGATCTTCGCCAGGGCGGCGACGGTCGCCATGGCGAGCTCGAGCGCCTCGAGCACGCCGAGTCGTCCGCCTCGCTCCGCCAGATGACGTCGCAGCGAGCGCTCCCGGGTGCTCGCCAGCACGAGCGTGCAGCCGCGATGATCGACGACCAGCTCGAGCACCTCCGGCACCGGGCAGCCCGCGAGCTTGACGAGGATCGCGTGCTCGCGGCGCAGCGCGGTCGGCCCCGGAGCTTCGGGCTCGCCCGTGACCCGCTTGAACAGCGCGGGGCGGCCGTCGGCGGCCTCGCCATGCACCACCTCGATGCCACCGCTGGGCCTGGTGATCGACTCATCGACAGGGTGGGCGCTCATGATCTGTGCCCCCCACGCCAGAGCGAGCCCGCGCGCAGCGGCCCGACCACCAGCGTCGACAAGTGACTACGCATCGCCCCACGAGCAGCGTACGAGCCGCGGCTCGGCGCTGTCAATCGCAGGGCCCCGTACACGAACGCGCTCGCGGCCCTGGCGTCGCGATGGGCGCGCAGGAGTCCTCACCCGCGCTCATGCTCGAGTCGATGCGCCTGCGATCGCTGCGTCTAGAACCAGTCGGGCTGCATGCGGGCGTAGGAGTCCTCGCCCTCCTGGCACAGGCGCACGAGGTGGTCGATGCGCGGCAGTTCGGTGGCGAACCAGTACTGCGCGGCGCACAGCTTGCCCTCGTAAAAGTTGCGGTCGTCGGTGTTGGCGGCCTGCAGCGCGCGCGCGGCGACGGTGGCCTGGCGCAGCCACTGCCAGGCGATGCACAGGGTCGAGAACAGGTCGAGGTAATCGGCGCTGTGGCGGACCATGAACTCGGCCTCGCCGGCCTGGCCGCGGCGGGCGAGCTCGACGGTGAGGGTGGCGATGGTGGCGATGGCGAGCTCGAACTGCTCGATCCACACCACCGGCAACGCGACGGTGCGGGCGTCGGCGATCGCGGCCTTGAACTCGTCGGCGAGGGCCACGAAGGCGCCGTCGGCGAACACCCGGCGGCCGAGCAGGTCGAGGCCGTGGATGCCGGTGGTGCCCTCGTGGATGCTGTTGAGCTTCTGGTCGCGCAGCCAGGCCTCGGGCAGGTACTCGCTCGAGTAGCCGTAGCCGCCGTGGACCTGGAGCGCGAGGGCGTTGGACTCGAAGCCGCGCTCGGCGGGGAAGCTCTTGGCGACCGGCGTCAGCAGGTCGAGCAGCCGCTGGTTACGCTGGCGGACCGCGGGCTCGGGCGCGTGCTCGGCGAGGTCGCTGTAGCGCGCGACCTGAACCAGCAGGGCCAGCCCACCCTCGACGATCGCCTTCTGGCGCAGCAGCATGCGCCGCACGTCGGCGTGCGCGACGATCGGGACCTGCGGGGCCTGGGGATTGCGGGCGCCGGGCGGGCGGCCCTGACGGCGCTCACGGGCGTAGCGCACGGCCTCGTGGTAGGCGACGCTGGCGGTGGCGATGCCGTTGACGCCGACCATGATGCGGGCCTCGTTCATCATCTGGAACATGTAGGAGAGGCCCTGATGGGGCTCGCCGACCAGCCAGCCGCGGCAGTCGCCGCGCTCGCCGAAGTTGATGACGAGGCTCGGCAGGCCCTTCCAGCCGATCTTGTGGATCATGCCGGCGGTCGAGACGTCGTTGTCCTCGAGGGTGACGCCGTCGGCGGCAAATCGCCGGCGCGGGACGGCGACCAGTGAGATGCCCTTGACCCCGGGCGGGGCGCCGTCGAGCCGGGCGAGCGTCATGTGCACGACATTTTCGGTCAGGTCGTGATCGCCGGCCGAGATGAAGATCTTGTGGCCCGTGACCCGGTAGCTGCCGTCCTCGGCGAGGGTCGCCCGGGTGGTGATGTCGCCGAGGCTCGAGCCGGCCTGCGGCTCGGTCAACGCCATGGTGCCGGTCCACTCGCCGGCGTACATGCGGCGCATGAACTGGTCCTTGAGCCAGGCGTCGCCGAAGGCCTCGATCAAGTGGGCGGCGCCGCTGGTCAGGCCGGCGTAGCCGTAGGCGCCGAGGTTGGCGGCCATCAGGTAGGCCTCGGCCATGATCGCCACGGTGCGCGGCAGCTGCTGGCCGCCGACCGCGTAGGGCCGGGTCGCCCCGAGCACCCCGAGCTCGGCCATCTGCGCCCAGATCGCCCGCATCGCCGGGTGCACCTCGATGCGGCCGTCGACGAAGCGCGGCGGCTCGGCGTCCATCGGCCGGTACGCGGCGAACAGCAGGCCCCGCGCCAGCGACCGCGCGCTGCGCAAGAACAGGTCGAAGGTCTCGCCGCTGTGCTCCGCGAAGGCCGGCAAGCGGCACAGCTCGCGCGCGTCGCCGACCTCGTAGAGCTGGAAATCAACGTCGCGGTCGGACAGCAGCGGGTTCTGGTCAGCCATGGCGCCGCGCATCATACACGCGCGCGGATCGCTCGCCATGGGCGGCGGTCGAGCCCGAAAAATGTTCAGCGCGGGCGATATGCCCGAAAACGTCCACGGCGGCCGTCGCCACGGCGACCGGACCGCCGCGGCTCACTTCGGGCCGTGCCAGTGGGGCATCGAGCCGTGCGGGGAGTGGAAATATTTGGTCGGGGAGGCGTAGCGGAAGTTGGTGACGCGGCTGGTGTAGAGGCAGGCGTAGCTCTCGACCTGGGCGCCGAAGCGGCTGGCGTCGCGGCGGGCGGCGAAGACGGAGCCCCAGTAGGGGTTGAAGGCCTCGTCGACGTCGGCGATGCGGCGCTCGAGGGTGTCGGCGACTTCTTCTTCGTAGCGGCGCAGGCGGTCGAAGCGCTTGCGGACCTGGGCGCGGGTGTCGACGAGCATGTGTTCGGCTTCGGCCGCGTCGACGCCTTTTTGGGCGAGCTCGTCGGGGCTCATGCGGGCGAGCAGGCGCGACAGGTAGCGCTGGGAGCTGATGTCGTCGGCGAGGGAGATGCGCAGCGAGGTGAGGTGCTCGATCTCCTTGAGGGTGGTGTGGCGGTCGCGACGGATCTCGAGCTCGTGCTCGAGGTCCTCGACGACGAGCACGGTGCGCCAGCCGGAGCTCTTCTTGCTCTTGACGATGTCGCCGTAGATGTGGTCGCCGACGTAGAGGACCTCGTCGCCGTGCACGCCGAGCGCGGCTTGCAGGCCGAGCTGATTGCCGCCGACGTAGATGCGGCCGCGGCGGGGCTCGGCGACCGGCTTGCCGATCGGTCGGTCGGCGATGTCGAGCTCCTGGAACGGCGCGTTGCCGGTGAAGAAGCTCGGCTTGTAGGCGCCGACGATCACCCAGTCGAAGTAGTCGCGCCAGTCGTCGTAGGCCGAGAGCTGGCCGCCGAGCACGTAGCGCATGACGTGCTCGGTGTAGGGCAGCAGGCTGTTGGTCAGCAGGAACAGCTTCTTGCCGGCGCTGCGAAACTTGTGCAGCGTCGAGCCGAGCTCCGGGTCGAGCTGGAAGTAGCGGGCGATGTCGGCCTGGATCAGGTCCTTGAGCGAGCCGTCCTGGTGGGCCTTGTCGATGCACTCGCGCACGTCGATCCACGCCTGTTCGTAGCTCGGCGGGCCGGCGCCGCCCCAGACCTCGGGGCGATGATCGATCCAGTCGACGACCTCGGCGAAGAGCGTGACCTCGGGCAGCGCGAACAACGTGTCGACCGGGGCGAAGCGCTCGCGCTCGGTGCCGAGGCGCTGCGAGCGGTACAGGGCCTTGCGCTCGGGCTTGGGCAGCAGGTGCTTGCCATGGAAGGCGCGGCCGACGTAGCCGTGTCGGTCCATCTTGATGATGTTGCCGAACTTCTTGTCGACGACGAGGCCGCGGATCGCAAAGGCCGGGTCGGACTTGATGTCGCGCAGCGCCTCGGGGTAGCCGCGCTCGAGCAGCTTGTCGAGGGTGCAGCGGATCGACAGCGCCTCGAGCTCGTCCTGCCGATACATGGCGAGCGTGTAGTCCATGTCGAAGCCGATGACCGGGATCCGGTCGAAGGCGAGGTCGCGGTTGGTGAAGATCCGCCGGGCGTACGGCGCCTCGAGCACGAGCTCGGCCTCGGAGAGGAGCTTGCGGATCGGTGTCGGGAGCCCGGACGCGAGGGACATGCGAGGGCTCCAGCCTATCAGGGCAGCGGGCCGGGGCCTGAAGAGCGTTCTTGATCGCCAAATGAACCGAGCGAGATGATGCGTTTTGATATTTTTAGGGGAAATGTCGTGATGGATTAAACACCACGGGCCCTGTGGTGAAGCTTACGCTTGGCCCGGCCTTCGTCACGGGTCTCACCGCGTTGCGGGAATTCGTGGGCTTCCGTACGGTGGTCGCAGAGATCCCCATGTCCACCCCACCCGCCTCGCTCAAGGATGAAAAGCGCGCGCTCTGGTACCTGCGGAAGATCCCGCTGTTGGAGGGGTTATCGACCGAGCAGTACCGCGAGCTGACCGGCGAGGTGGAGGTGCGTGAGCTGCAGCGGCGCCAGATCGTGTACCTGCCGGGCGACCCCGGCGAGCACGTGTTCTTCATCCAGGGCGGACGCATCAAGTGCAGCAAGGTGTCGCGCGACGGCAAGGAGTTGACCCTCACCTACGTCGCGGCCGGCGAGTTCTTCGGCGAGCTCTGCGTGCTCGAGGGCAGCCCGCGCGAGGAGATGGCCGAGGCGATGAAGAACTCGATCATCACCGTGCTGCCGCGCGAGCGCATCCGCAACCTGCTGATGACGCGCCCGGCGATCGCGTTCCGTTTTATTAAAGTCGTCGGCGAGCGCCGGCGCCTGGTCGAGCAGAAGATCGAACACCTGGTGTTTCGTGACGTGCACGCCAAGCTCGCCGCGCTGCTGATCGAGCTCGGCAAGGAATATGGCAAAGAGACCGAGGACGGGCTGCAGATCGATCAGAAGATCACGCATCAGGAGATGGCCAACCTGATCGGCTCGACCCGCGAGACCATCTCGCTGACGCTCGCTGCTTTTAAACGCAAGGAGCTCGTGCAGCTGTTTGGGCGCACGGTGGTGCTGACGGATCTCGATGGGCTGCAGGCGTTGACGTAAAGCTGGGCGGGCATTTTGCCGGAAGTTGCCTTACGAGGTCTGGTGCACGCGAGGGCCGCTCAGTCCTCGCGTCGGCGCTTCCCTTCGGTCGCGCCGCCGCTGCGGATTCGCGTCCCTCGCGTGCAC
>NZ_JACCSO010000645.1 GCF_013812955.1 Nannocystis sp.
CCACCGCCGGGCGTGACCGCCAGCGGCGGCAGCAGCAGGCGCGCGGGCGCCTCGCCCTTCATGACGCGCCGGCCGGCCTCGGTCAGTACGGCGAGTGGTTTGCTGTCGCCGGAGAAGTCGACCCAGCCGGCGACGACGCAGCGCCGCAGCAGGCGCATGAGCCAGCTGGTATCGTGCTCTTTGAGGCAGCCGAAGGTGGGGGTGTGGACCAGGCCGGAGCGCTCGAGGCGTTCATCGACGCGGCCGGCGAGCAAGCTGGCCGCGGCTTGCAGGCCGAAGCGGCGGTGGACCCGGGCGACCGCGCTGAGGGCCTTGCGCACGATCAGGGTCACGTTCTCGGGATCGGGGCCGGAGCCGCGGGCCAGGTCGAGGCAGACGTCGCAGCGACCGCAGCCGCCGAGCGCCTCGCCCTCGTCGCCGAAGTAGCGGAGGATCGCGTCGTGGCGGCAGGAGCCGCCCTCGGCCCAGCGCATCAGCTCGAGGAACAGGTTCCACTTGTGCTCGACGATCGCGGGGTTGGCCGGGCCGTCGTCGCTGCCGCGCTCGATCAGTCGCCGGCGCAGCGGCAGGTCGCCGGGGGCGAGCATCATCAGCGCGAAGGCGTCGGCGCCGTCGCGGCCGGCGCGGCCGACCTCCTGATAATAGGCCTCGATCGAGCTCGGCGGCGCGAGGTGCACGACCGCTCGCACGTCGCCGCGGTCGATGCCCATGCCGAAGGCGTTGGTGGCGACCACGATGTCGAGGCTGCCGCCGATGAAGGCGTCCTGGACGCGCTCGCGGACCGGGCCGTCGAGGCCGGCGTGGTAGGCCTTGCAGCGCCAGCCGAGGCCGGCGAGGCGGGCCTGCTCCTGCTCGGCGGACTTGCGGGTGGGGGCGTAGACGATCGCGGTGCCGGAGACGAGGGCGCGCAGGTGGGCGCGCTCGCGTGGGGCGCGGCCGAGGGCCTGGCTGAGCATGATGTCGACGGCCTGGTCGCGACTGCGGCGGTCGTCGTCCTCGCGGACCGAGAGGGCGAGGTTGGGGCGAGCGAAGCCGCGGAGCAGCTGCGGGGTCTCGGGGCCGAGGCCGAGGCGGGCGAGGATCTCGTCGCGGACTACCGGGGTCGCGGTCGCGGTGCAGGCGAGCACACAGGCTTGAGATTGCTCGCGGATCAGCTCGCCGATCTCGAGGTATTCCGGGCGAAAGTCGTGGCCCCACTCGCTGATGCAGTGGGCCTCGTCGACCGCGATCAGCGGGACGTGGATCTTGCGCAGGATCTCGCGGAAGGCCGGTGAGCCGAGCCGCTCCGGTGCCGCGTAGACCAGCTTGTACTGGCCGCGGGCCAGCCCCGAGAGGCGGGCGACGATCTCCGGGCCGGGCAGGGTGCTGGCGAGGAAGGTCGCCGGGACCCCGCGGGCGGTGAGGGCCTGGACCTGGTCGGCCATCAGGGCGATCAGCGGCGAGAGCACCACGGTTGTGCCCGGCAACACGCTGCCGGGCAGCTGGAAGGTCAGGCTCTTGCCGCCGCCGGTGGGGGCGATCAGCAGCAGGCGGCGCTCGGCCAGCAGGGTCTCGATCGCCTCGCGTTGCCCGGGCCGAAATTCGGCGAGACCGAGCCGCTCCAACGCGGCGTCGAGGTCGACCTTCGGTTCGGGGGCGCCCACGGGAGGGCGAGCATGATCCGCGCGCGGTTCCGGTGCAAGGGGGAGACCGCGGTGGCGGACGGGTGGCGACCGTGGTGGTGGCCTACTTGGCGACCGCGGGGGGCGCAGCCGCGGCCGCAGCGGTGCGCGCGAGCTGCATGTCGATGCGCAGGCGGCCATTGATGATGTCACCGGCGATCCGCACGGAGCGGCCCGTGAGCCAGCTCTGGGCGAAGCCCAGCTCGCGGGGGGCCTGGCCGCCGGTGGTGGCGATCAGCTGCCAGAGGTCGGGCAGCTCGAAGTAGAACGCGGGCAGGACCGCGGCGCTGCGCTCGAGGCCGTACATCCAGGCCAGGCGATCGTTGCTGTCGGCGACCACGGCCCAGCCGACCTCGACGTCGCGGTCTCCGGCGCGCACGGTGCCGGGGTCGGTGATCAGCAGCAGGCTCGCGGGCACGTCGGACTCGGGGATCGCGGCGCTCTCGACCTTGCCGGGGATCTGCGGGAGGGTGACCGGCGAGAGGCTGACGCGGGCGAGGCTCATCAGCGATCGGATGAGCGCGAGGTCCTGACCGTGCAGGCGCATGTAACCGATGAAGTCGCCGCTGACGTTGCCGCGGTTCATGTGGATGCTGCGCAGGCTGCCGCCCATGCCCTCGATGCGGCCGACGGCCTCGAGGGCCTGGCCGATCATCACGTTCTCGATGCGGCCGCTCTGCTCGCGAGGCCAGCGCTGGACCGCGCCGAGCAGGTTCGGCCAGGTCTCGAAGAACAGCGCCAGCCCGGCGAAGTCGTCGGCTTCGCGGATGATCCGCTCGAGCTCGTTCTCGGGGCGCGCGTAGACGCCGATCGCGAGCTCGTCGAAGTTGGCCGGGCTCGGCAGGCCGGCGGTGCGCATGCACGCGAGGCTGCCGTCGCACAGGCCGCTGAGGGTCGGCACGCTCGCGGCCGCCGGCTTGCGGGTGAAGAGGCGGGTGAGGACCTCGCGGGAGGCGTCGTCGCGCGGCTCCCACTGGAAGGTCGACTGCAGGGTGTCGCCGTCGACGGCGACCTCCAGGCGCGCGCCCGCGAACAGGCGCCGGGTCTCACGCAGCGCGGCGAAGTTGGCGGCCTCGGTGAGGCGAGTCGCGGTGGACTCGGGGCTCCAGCGCAGGGCCGAGGCGGCGCCGGCGAGGCTCTCGACCTCCTGGAGCGCGGTGAAGGTGTCGGCGTCGACGAAGGCCGTGAAGTCGCCGCGCAGGGTGGCGAGCGGGGCGAGGGTGGAGACCGGCGCGGCGAGGGCCTCCTTGATCACCGGGACGCGCTCGGGGTCGCTGGCGGAGCCGGTGCCGGCGCTGAAGTTGAAGATGTCGACGGCGACGGTCTTGTCGGCGCTGCGCACGAGGATCAGCTCGCTACTGCCGCCGACGCACAGGTCCGAGGGGCCGAGCTGGGCGCAGAGGCTCTGGACCTCCGGCTTGGCGCTGTCGCGCGCGGCGATGCGGCGCACGGTGGCGAGCAGCAGCGAGACGTCGCGCATCGGCAGGTGGATGCGATGATGGCTGCCGAGGGTGCCGGCCTTGCGGGCGAGCTCGCCCTGCTCCGCGGTGGGCTTGAGCTGGACCGGCTGGGGCGGAGGGACGATCGGCGGCGGCGGCATGTAGACGGGCGCGGGGATCGGCTGCGGCGGGGGGACCGGGCGGGGGATCGGTGGACGCTCGAGCTCGCGGGGCATCGGGCCGATGTCGGAGGGCGTGGCCCCGAGTCCAGGGAAGGGATCCGGCAGCGCCGTGCCGCGCTGCAGCAGTCCGCGCACCGCGGGCGCGTGGGTCGTGAGCGGGCGAAACAGGGTGGCGCTGATCACGGCGTCGGGATCGATGCCGAGGCGGGCGGCGACGTCGTCGACGCGCGGGTCGAAGCCGAGGTCGTTGCCGGCGCGGGCGATGTCGCGGACGACGTCGGGGCCGAGCGGCAGCGCTTGCAGCCAGCGCTGGGCCTTGCCCGGTCGCAGCGCCAGGAAGACGGTGCCGCCGGCGAGGAAGCCCGGGGTCGGGCCGATCTCGGTGGTCGCCAGCGGCGGCATGCGGGTCTGGATCGCCGCGAGCGCCGGATCGTCGCTGCCGCTCGCATTGCCGCCGGACTTGCATCCGACGTCTGCAAGCGTCACGAGCGAGACGAACGAGGCGAGCGTCGCGGCGGCGAGGCCACACGGCGAGGATCGGCGCGCGAGCGCGTGCGACGAGGAGGCGGGGGTGCGATTCACGCCGGCCAGTATGCCACGCGGACGCCGCAGCAGGGCGGCAGGCCGATGCGCGCGAGGGCGCATCGATGGCGCGCGGTTGCTCGCGCACGGCACTGTCTTGCGCACTTTCTCGCGCACTTTCTCGCGCACCGATGCGTGACCTTGCAAGAGGACCGGGCCGATCGGGATGGTGTAGGGTGGGCCATGGATCTTGGGGCCAAGGGGCGCAGCAGCTCAGTGACATTGACGGCGTTTATTCTCCTGCTGGCGCCCGCGTGCGCCCAGGGGGTCGCCCTCGACGACAGCGCGACGGCGACCGCGACGGTCACGGCGACCGGGACGGGCAGCACCGCTGCAGACACCGGCGCGACCGAGCCGGGCACCAGCAGCGGGGAGCCCGACGACACCGGCGCGACCGAGGCGACCAGCAGCGGCGGCGAGGAGAGCAGCAGCAGCGGTGACGAGAGCAGCGGCGGTGAGACGACCACCGGCGAGCCGCTCGACAATCCGGAGCTCTATCCGTTCGGGCTGGTGCACTCGCCGATCAGCATGGCGGTCGCCGCCAACATGCGAGCGATCGCCACCTCGGTGCCGGGCAAGAACCCGGCGGCGTTCACCCGGGTCGGCGACACGATCGCCGCGAGCGCCAGCTTCCTGCAGTGCTTCGCCACCGACGACGGCTTCCTGATGCTCCCGCCCGAGGTGTCGTTGACGGCCACGATCAACCACTTTCGGACCGATCTGGGCGGCGGCACGAACTCGTGGAATCACGTCAGCGCGGCGGCCACGGCCGGCTGGATGTCGGACGCGCTGGTCACCGGTCTACCGACGCCGGTCGGCAACGAAGTGGCGATGATCCTGCCTGGCTTCGCGCACGTGATGAGTGGCACCCACGACCTCGAGAAGGATGGGCCGGAGGCGCTCTGGACCTTCGCCGACAACCTGCTCGCGGTCGTCGACCAGCTGACCACCAACGGCGTGGTGCCGGTGCTGTCGACGATCCCGCAGCGGCCCGACAAGCCGCTGCTCATCCCGCGCTTCAACGGCGTGATCCGGGCGATCGCCCAGGGCCGCCAGATCCCGCTGCTCGACCTGAACTTCGCGCTCTCCAAGCTGCCGATGACCGGCCTGGTGGACATGGGGATCGACCTGTCGGTGTTCACCTCGGTCGACGTGCCCCGGCCCTGCCACTTCACCGAGGCGGCGCTGCAGTTCGGCTACAACGTTCACAACCTCGAGAGCCTGCGCGCCCTCGACCGGGCCCGGCAGGTGGTGGTCGAGATGACGGCGTTCCTCGGCGCGCCGCCGCCGAAGTTGATGGGCGTCGGGACGGCCAAGAACCCGATCGTCGTCCCCTCGCTGCCCTTCGTCGACTTTCGCAGCACGGCCGACAGCGCGAGCGATAACATCGACAACTACGGCGGCACCTGCGATGGGGCGGTGGTTCAGACCGGGCCCGAGCGCTTTTATCGCCTCGATGTCAAGGACCCGGTGACCGTTCGCGCGATGGTCTTCGGTCGTTCGCCGGTCAACGTCGACCTGCACGTGCTGACCGGCCTCACCCCCGATACCTGCGTCAAACGTGACGAACAGGAGATTACTGGGCCTCTGCCACCGGGGACGTACTACCTGGTCGTCGACACCGACGGCGATCTGGTGGCCGGAGACTATGCCCTGGTGATTCTCCCGGAGTGATCGCAGCCGGCGCAGCCGGTGATATCCTGTGCGGGGGACCATGAAGCACGCCCAGGATGAGATGGTCTTGATCGACGCGGGCGGGTCCGCACACCCGCTCGGCGAGGTTGCGACCGCACGTATGCGCGAGCGGACCGGCGCGTACCGGATGCTGCCGACGCCGTCGCATCTGGTGTTTCTCCGCTTCACCGGGGCGGACGGGCGCCGCGACCTCGAGGACGGGCCGATCGTGCGCATGGCGGGCGAGATCACGGCCACCGGCGCGATGATCGAGGTGCTGGCGATCCTCGGGCAGACCGGGATGCGCGGCGAGCTGGTGGTGATGGACGGCGACATCACCCGCAGCGTGTTCTTCGAGCACGGCAACATCGTCGGCGTGCAGACCAACGCCGAGGACGAGAAGATCGGCATGCTGCTCTACAAGCACGGCATGCTCAGCGAAGAGGCGTTCCTGCCGGTGCTCGAGCGCGCTCGCGCCGGCGACCGCTTCGGCATGGCGGCGGTCGACCTCGGCTTCGTGTCGCAGGAGCAGATCTACAAGTTCCTCGGGCGCCAGGTCGAGGAGGTGGTGTTCTCGATCCTGATGGCCACCGATGGGGCGTACTGCTTCCTCGAGGGCTTCGACGAGGGCCGCCTGGCCTCGCGCCAGGTGATCAGCGCCAACGCGCTGCTGATGCACCACCTGACCCGCATCGACGAGATCCGCCACTTCCGGTTCTGGATCCCGTCGGCGGAGCACGTGCCGGTCAAAATTCAGAAGGGCCCGCCGGGCCCCGAGTACGCCGAGGTGTGGGCGGCGATCGATGGCCGCTGCAGCGTCGGCGAGATCGGCCGCGTCACCGCGCTGGGCGAGTTCGAGGTCACCCGCCAGGTGTTTCAGCTCGCGCAGGTGCAGGCGCTGGCGGTGACGCCTCCGCGCACCCAGGGCGGCATCCTCGAGGTCGTCGAGGTGGCCAGCTCGGCCCTGCGGGTGATCCACCAGGCGGCCGACTCGGGCGGGCGCGGCACGGCGGTCCGCAACAACCTCGTCGGCTTCGCCCGGGGCGCCTACGACGAGCTGATGCGCGGCGCCGGACCCTTCGAGCACGGGGGCTTCGGGGGCCCGATCTTGGTCCGCAACGCGCTGGCGCTGAAGCCCGCCGGCGACGCGGAGAACTTCGTTCGAGAGATGCTCTACGACTATGTCGCGTTCGCGCTGTTCAGCGTGACGGCGACGCTGGGGCCGGGCTGCGGCCTCGCTCGCGAGGTCGAGCCGCTGCTGTCGCGGCTGCGGCCGGCGGGGCAGTCGGGCGTGTACATGATCCCCGGGCGCTAGATCCGGTTTCGCGCCGACCGTGCTCGCGTCATGAGGCTCGGGTCATGACCGGGCGTGGGGGCTCGTGTATGATCGCGGGCCGACATGCTGGAGGAAGCGACCCAGGAGCCGACGGCGAACAAGCGCAACTTCCCGTGCGAGCAGTGCGGCTCGGCGCTCGAGTACAAGCCCGGCAGCGACACGCTGCATTGCAAGCACTGCGGACACACGCAGGGCATCGGCGGCGGCAGCGGTGACGTGCAGGAGCACGACTTCAGCCAGGGGCTCGCGCGAGCCCGGCGGGGTTCTGCTTCGACGATGGTGCAGGACGGCCACACGGTCCAGTGCGAGGGCTGCGGCGCGCAGACGGTGGTCGCAGGGCAGGCCGCCCGCTGCCCGTTCTGCGGCTGCCCGGTGGTCGTGGAGATCAAGGAGCTCGGACAGGCGCTGGTGCCGGAGAGCGTGCTGCCCTTCGGCCTCGACGCGCGCCAGGCCAAGGACCGCTACGAGGCCTGGGTCGGCAAGCTGTGGTTCGCGCCGAACGACCTCAAGAAGCTGGCCCACCAGCACGGCATGGACGGGGTCTATCTGCCGTACTGGAGCTATGACTCGCAGACGACCACCCGCTATCAGGGCGAGCGCGGCGAGTACTACTACGTCACCGAGCGCTACACCGACAAGGACGGCAATTCGCAGACGCGCGAGGTCCGGCGCACCCGCTGGCACCCGGCGCGCGGCACGGTGGCGGTGCCCTTCGACGACGTGCTGGTGTGCGGCTCGACGACGCTGCCGCGGGCGCTGATCGAGCGGCTGGAGCCGTGGGACCTGCCGGAGCTGCGGAGCTTCGAGCCGGCGTATCTGAGCGGCTTCGCGGCGGAGCGCTACAAGGTCGGGCTCGAGGACGGGTTCAAGGTCGCGGAGGAGCGCATGATCCCGAAGATCCGGGAGGCGATCGAGTCCGACATCGGCGGCGACGAGCAGCGCATCGGCTCGATGCAGGTCGCGCACGCGGAGGTCCGGTTCAAGCACTTGCTGCTGCCGCTGTGGATCTCCAGCTTTCGCTACAAGGAGAAGGTCTACCGCTTCATCGTCAACGCCCGCACCGGCGAGGTCGCCGGCGAACGGCCGTGGAGCGTGATCAAGATCGTCTGCACGGTTCTCGCCGTGATCGCGGTGGTGGTGGCGATCGTGCTGGTGTCGCAGCGCGCGCAGGGATAGGCGGCTGTAGATCTGGCGCGCGCGGGCTGGTATGCTCGCGGCCGAGCGCATGCGGCCCGTCCCGATCACCGCGTACAGCCTGTGCAACGCGATGGGCATGACGACCGCCGAGGTCGTCGACGCGCTGCGCGCCGGGCGCTCGGGCCTGGGGCCGTGCCCGCCCGAGATCGGGCTCGCCAGCACCGCGACGCCCGGGACCACTGTAACAGTGGGCGCGATGCCGGGTCCGCTGCCGGCCTTGCCCGCGCGCCTGGCCGCGTACGACACGCGCCTGACGCGGATCGCGGCGCTCGCGGTCGCGGAGCTGCAAGGGCCGCTGGACCGGGCCCGCGCGCGCTGGGGCCGTGATCGCATCGCGGTGCTGCTCGGCACCAGCACCGGCGGCATCGGCGAGAGCGAGCACGCGCACGCGTATCACCGCGCCCACGGGGTGCTGCCCGCCGGTTATTCGGTGGAGACCTCGCACGCGCTCGACGCCTCGCTGCCGGTGGTCTGCGCGCTGGCCGACGTCGCGGGCCCGGCCTACGTGCTGTCGACCGCGTGCTCGTCGTCGGCCAAGGTGTTCGCGGCGGCGCAGCGGCTGATCAACCTCGGGATCATCGACGCGGCGCTGGTCGGCGGGGTCGACAGCCTGTGCCAGCTGACGATCCGCGGCTTCGCCGGCCTCGAGGTGCTGTCGGCCGCGCCGTGTCGGCCGTTCTCCCGCGAGCGCGCCGGCATCAACATCGGCGAGGGCGCGGCGCTGTGCCTGCTCGAGCGCGAGGGCGAGGGGCCGGCGCGGCTGCTCGCGGTCGGCGAGAGCTCGGACGCCTATCACATGACCAGCCCGCACCCGGAGGGCCTCGGCGCGCGGCAGGCGATGGAGCGCGCGCTGCAGGGCGCGGGTCTGGTGCCGGCGGATGTCGACCACATCAACGCGCACGGGACCGGGACCCGGCAGAACGACAGCGCCGAGGGGGCGGCGATCGCCGGCCTGTTCGGACCCGGCATGACGGTGGTCGCCACCAAGGGCTACACCGGCCACCAGCTCGGCGCGGCCGGGGCGACCGAGGTGCTGTTCACGGTGGTGGCGATCGCCGGCGGCTTCGTGCCGATGAGCGTCGGCGCGGCGCCGGTGGACCCGGAGATCGCCGTGCGGGTGACGACCGCACGTGAAGTGATGCGGACCCGCGCGGCGATCAGCAACTCCTTCGCGTTCGGCGGCTCGAACGTCAGCGTGCTGGTGGGGAAACCATGACCGGGACGATCGAGCTCGAGCTGCGCGGGGTCGGGCTGTGGACGCCGGGCTTCGCCGACGCGGCGGCCTGGGCTTCACGCCTTTCGGAACATGTCCCCGGAGACAGGTCGGGACCCGGCGCCGAGACGCCGCGCGCGGAGCTGCTTCCGCCGATGCTGCGCCGGCGCACCAGCCTGCTGACCCGCATGGCCGCCGAGGTGGCGGCGCAGGCGATCGCCGCCGCGGGCCTCGATCGCGCCCACGTGACCGTGATCTATGGCTCGGTCTACGGCGAGATCCGGACCACGCTCGACCTGCTCGAGGCGTTGCTCGACCCGGCCGCGCCGCTGTCGCCGACCAAGTTCCACAACAGCGTGCACAACACCGCCGCCGGCTACGTGTCGATCGCGGCCCAGAACCGCGGCGGCAACGCGGCGATCACGGCCGGCCGCTCGACCCTGGCGATGGGCCTGATCGAGTGCGCGGGCCTGGTCGCGGCGGGGCAGGGGCCGGCCCTGCTGGTGATCGCCGAGGAGAGCCTGCCCGAGCCGCTGGCCGCCGGGCGCATCTACGGCCCGCTGGCGGCCGCTTTTGCGCTCGATGTACCTGGCTCCGGGGGCAGGTTCTTGCGGACATGTCGCTTGCGACAGGCCGAGCGTGCCGATCATGCGGAGCATGCCGATCATGCGGATCATGCCGTCGCTGCGACCGGCTTTGCGCCGCTCCCGGAGGGTCTGCGAGCCAACCCCTGCGCCGCGGCGCTCGGCCTGATCGAGGC
>NZ_JACCSO010000675.1 GCF_013812955.1 Nannocystis sp.
GCACGACCAGCCCGGCGGGCTTGTCGACGACGATCAGCTCCTCGTCGTCGTGCAGCACGCTCAGCGGCAGCGCCTCGGGGATCAGCGCGGCGGCGGCGGTCGCCTCGGCGAGCTCGGCCTCGATGCGGTCGCCGATCCGCAGCTTGTGGCCGGGCCGCGCGGCGCGACCGTTGACGAGCACGTCGCCGGCCTCGATCGCCTGGTGCGCGCGCGTCCTGCTGCACCCGAGGGACCGCGTCAAGAACACGTCGAGCCGCGCGCCCGCGTCGCCCTCGGCGATTGTGAACTGCCCGTCCTCCCCGTCGTGCATCGCCGCCCCGCCGACGTATAACACGCCCGTCGGGGCGAGTGACGGACCGTTCGGGCAGACCTCGGCCCACATCGCGTGAATTTGCCTCGTCGGGATCGAAGATCCGGGGGGCGTCAGCCGGGCGGCGTGAAGTTGTCGCAGGTCTCGTCGATGATGGCGACGGCCTTGGCGAAGAACGGCGCATAGTCGGGCTCGCAGACCGAGCCCTTGATGCCGCGCTCGCCCCACAGGCCGATGAACTCGTCCCAGTGCGCTCCGTTGATGTCGCCCGCCATGCCGGCTCCGACGCAGCCCGCGAGCGGCTGAGGGATCAGGCCCGTGACCACGATCGCCTCGTTGTCGCCCTGCTTGGCCGCGACCACGGCGTCGTACCACGTCTGCGGCGCGCCCTCGTCCTCGTACTTGGGGTCATCGCTGATGAAGGTAATCACGAGGATGGCGTCGTCGCGCAAGAAGCCCTCGTTGCAGCCGCCAGGGCCGGTCAGCGCCGGGCTCAGCGCCTCGGTCATCCCGTTCATCGGCCGCTCGGAGGGGTCGCCGGCGGTGCCGACGGTGGCGACGCAGGCGAAGGTGCCCTGCAAGTCGGGCTCATCGGACCGCATGTATCGGGAACCTCCGGCGATCGGGCACGCGGTGTTGCTCGCGTAGAGGCCGACCGGGTGGACCACGCCCGCCCCGCGGGTCAGGTCGCAGGCGCTGAGCTGCGCGTCGCAGGCCGCGAAGTCGGCCGCCGCGCAGAACTTCGCGACCTGGACGTCCGCCTTGTTGCAGGGCTGCTTGCAGCGGCCGTCGCCGTCGCTGTCGACCACCATCACGTGATAATCGTTGCTCGCGCCGAGCGTGGCCTTGATCGCCGCGATGAAGCCGGGAAAGCTGGCCACCAGCGCGGCCTGGTTGTCCTCCATGCTCGCCGAGTTGTCGATGACGAACAGGAAGTCGACCTTGGTGCAGCCCGGGTCGGCCGGGGCTGTCGTGGTCCCGCCACCGCCGAGGTCGAACTTGGCCGGATCGGTGGTGGAGCCGGTCGTGGAGCCGGTGGCGGAGCCGGTGGTGGATTCGGCGGCGCCGGTGGTGGGCTGGGACGTCGACGTATCGGTGTCGCCCGCCGAGCTGAGCGTCACGCTCGCGCTCGCCGTGTCGCTCGCGCTGGCCGTGCCCGCACGGCCGCCGCTGTCGCCACATGCCGCGAGATATAACGATGTCTGAAGCGTGAGAATCAGGGTGGCGGAGCGCATCATCACGCGGACGCTATCATGACGGCGCGCGCGCGGTCAGTGGCCCGTACACGACGGGTCGGCATCGCTGATCTTGCTGAGGAGGTCGTCACGCTCGAAGGGGTGTCGCCGCTGATCACGGCGGTCGGCAGTGTTGGGGCTGTTCGACCCCACGCAACGTCGCGAATATGCGGTGATCCGCCGCGCAGCCCCGGGCGTACGCGTCGACGATCCCATCCCATGCGACCGACCCAACCTTCCCGAACCCCTGAACTCGAACCCTCCTCTCACGCGCCCACCCGGATCGAGGCGGTCGGACGCGCCGGCGCGTTGCTCGTGTCGCTGGTTGGCAGCACGCCGGTGTTCACCGGCTGTCAGTACGCGGTCGTCGGTGACGAGGCGTTCGACGAGGCGCAGGACGACGTGCGATCGCGCAGCGGCTCCTCGACCTCGGGCGGTTCGGCGACCTCGGGCGGCTCCTCGGGCGGTGCGGGGTCATCAAGCGCGGGGCCGGGCGGGTCATGGGACTCGGGCGGGTCGTGGAATTCCGGCGGCTCGTGGACGTCGGGTGGGTCGTGGAGCTCGGGCTCGACGAGCTCGACGAGCTCGACGGACTCGGGCTCGGGCGGCTCGTGGACCTCGACGGGGGGTAGCGGAGGGTCGAGCGCGAGCACCTCGGGATCCGGCGGCTCGTCGTCGACGGGCTCGGGGGGCTCGACGACCGGGGGCTCGGGCTGTTCCAGCGACTTCGACTGCGAGCCGACCGCCTGCAACCATTGTTACAAGCCGAGCGGGAGCAGCACCGGGGAGTGCAAGCCGATCGACGGCTGCCGGGGCAAGATCCTCTGCGAGGACGGCGCGGTCGTCGAGGACTGCGGCGACAAGACCTGCTGCAGCGCCTGCCCGGGCGGCGGGCAGTGCGTGGACAAATGTAGATTCTGCGCCGGGACCGTGCTCGACACCTGCGATGGGGCCGGCACGGACTTCAACTGCGCAGCTGCGGCTTCGGGCGGGAAGTGCTTCCAGAACGACGCCAGCACCTACGCCTATTGCTCGGTGAACGGCACGCTCATCGGCTGAGCGCAGGGACCAGGATCAGGCGGCCGGGCGCGGGAAGGCCAGGCAGGCGGCGTCGTAGCTGCGCCACCAGCCCTCGATGCGGTCCGCGTTCAGCGAGCGCGAGCCGTCGCCCCCGAGCGCCAGGTACTCGCGCAGCAGCGGGCGAAAGTACGGGTGGGCGCAGCGCTCGATGATCCCGGTGGCGCGCGCCCGGGGCGACAGGATGCCGAGGTTGCTGGCGTAGCCGTGCTCGGTGACGATGCACTTGATGTCGTGCTCGGTGTGGTCGACGTGGCTGACGGTCGGCAGCACGCAGGAGACGGTGCGGCCGTCGTGCAGGTGCCGCACCGAGGGCGTGTGAGCGACGCTGAGATAGGCGTTACGAAAGAAGTCGCCGCTGCCGCCGAGGCCGTTGACGATCCGCGCGCCCTCGATATGGGTCGAGTTGACGTTGCCGAGCAGGTCGACCTCGAGCGGCGTGTTCATGGCGATCACGTGCAGGCGGCTGATGATCTCCGGGTTGTTGGACATCCACATCGGGCGCAGCACCAGGTCGCCGCGGGCCGCCGCGATCACCTCCAAGATCCGCCCGGGCGCGGTGTCGGCGAGCGACAGCGCGGAGGACGAGGCGCCCGCGAAGCGGTCGCGGTCGGCGAGCAGGCTCAGCAGCCCCTCCTGAAACACCTCGGTCCAGAAGTGCAGCCGCTGAAACGGCGAATGGTGGAGCTCGGCGATCACCGCGTTGGCGATGTTGCCGACCCCGGATTGCAGCGGCGGGACCCAGTGGTTCCAGCCGAACCGGTCGCGGCACTCGACGAGGAAGGCGATCACGTGCTGCGCGATCTGGCGACAGACCCCGCTGTCGGCCTTGAACTCGACCGGGTAGTCCGGCAGCTGCGACTCGACCACCGCGACCACCTTGGCCGGATCGAGCAGCACATACGGCAGGCCGACGCGGTCGCGCACGCCGGTGACCGGCATCGGCCAGCCGATCGTCGGCGGCGCGGGCGGCAGCACGATGTCGTGCAATCCGGTGAGATCCGGGATCGCCGTATTGACCTCGAGCACCACCTTGCGCGCCCGCGCCAGCGCCTCCGCCGAGACCCCGACCGAGGTCGAGAGCACGACGGTGCCGTCGGCCCGGATCCGCGACACCTCGACCACCGCCAGGTCGATCTCGCCATAAAACCCGTACATCAGCCCGCGGGCGAAGTGCGACAGGTGCACGTCGGCATAGGCCATCTTGCCGGCGTGGATCAGCCGCCGCGAGGCGCTGCTCGACATGTACGGCCCGCGCGTGGCGATGAACGGCGCCAGCGGACCCTCGACCTCCTCCGACAGCGACGCGCCGCTGTACAGCGTGATCCGGCTGTCCGGGCCCAGCTCGGCCAGGTGGCGCGCCAGCGCCGGCATGAAGGTCTTGGGCTCGCCCGCCTTCGTGAACCCGCTGACCGCCAAGACGTCGCCGCTGCGCACGTGTTTGACCGCCTCCTCGACCGGCATCACCTTGCGCCGCAGCGCCTCGCACTGGATCCGCTCCGAGAGTGGGCTGGGCATTGCGAGACTCTAATCCAGCCGGCCGGCGACGTCTCGCACTCGCCCCGCGCCCGCCGCGCCCGCCGCGCCCGCCGCGCCGACCTCGAACGATTTTCATGGCGATCTCGGCCTTGTGCCGCGGTGAGTCGACCGCCGCGAGGTCGGCCGCAGCGTCGCCCTCGCGGACCGCTATGTTCGGATCCTTCGAGACCCTCCGCCCTGGCGGCGCAGCCCGATCGCGGCGAATGCGAGCAGGAGGGCGATCGAGAGCCCTGTCTCTGGGCCGCCGGCGGCGATCCGACAACCGCCGTCGTCGTCGCTCTCGGTCGGTGCGGCCGGCTCATCGGGCGTGGCGGGCTCCGGTACGCAACGCATCCGCTCGGTGATCAACTCGCACACGTAACCGTCGGCGCACGCGGCCTCCAGGCACCCGTGGCTGCACGAGCGCACGCCGTCTCCGTCCTCGACACACACGTTGGAGCGGCAATCGCCGTCGGTCGCACAGGTCGCGCCATCACCTCCGAGCTCCGCGCGGGGATCCGGCTCACCCTCGAGCCATGGCACCGCACCGGCAGCAGCGAACCCAGCCTGGATGAACGCCGCGATCGGCGCGACGCCCTGAAAGTGGCTTCTCAGCAAGGGGGAGACGCAGTCGGCGGTTGTTCCCGTCAGAGCATCGACGTCGATTCGACTCCCTCCGCTCGCGATTCCCACCACCGCCCCGCTGCTCGCAAACGCCGCCGAGCCGCTGTCCCCTCGGCACAACGCCTCGCCTGTGCTGAAAAAACCTGCGTTGACCGGGCCCGCCACGCCGGGCTCCGCGGCGGCGGGCCCGACGACCGCGACGGTGACGGCGCGCTCCTGGAGTACCAGCGAACCCTCGGACGTCAGGGTCCCACCGTAGCCGACCGCGAGGAGCGCCTCGCCGACCACCGGCGCCACGTCGAGGCGCAGCGGCGCGATGACAGGATCGTCGACGTCGCGATCGAGGACGAGGAGCGCAGCGTCGCCCGTGCAGATGACGTCGTCCGGGCTGACGCGGACCTCGACGACGCGCGGCGCGTAGGGCGAGCCGCTGCGGCCGACGGTGATCTGGCCGGGCGCGCTCACCGGGCCATACCGGCCAGCTTCGGGATAGGTCACGTTCGGATCGATCTGGAGCACCTCGCCGTCCTCGCCACACTCGTACGGGCCAGGGAACAGGCGCGCCACGCAATGCTTCGCGGTCAGCAGCAGGTTCGGCGCGACGAGGGTGGCGCCGCAAGAGAGCGGGCCTATCGTCACGACGGAGCCGATCGTCGAGTCGGTGCCGCCGATGACCGCCAGAGCTCGCGCGTGGCGCTCGGGCGGATCGGCGCCGTCGCATCCGCCGAGGACGAACGTGATGCCAATCACCGCTGCCGAGCGTCGTGCATAAAGCATAGTTACGCTGATATCACCGCCCCGGAGGGGTGTCAACGCGTCCCGCCGCCCGGCCGCGCTCCCGTGAAATGGGGGCATCTTTTCTGCCGGAGCGTGCGCGCGTCCACATCACCGCGAGCCCTTCGGAGGACGCCGAGCCCGCAGGCCGAAATGGACCCAGCATCGCCGGGCGCGGATCATCGATTGCCGAATTGCGGAATTGCCGATCATTGTTCATTGATCATTGATCATGGCGAGCCGAGGGCGCGCAGGAGCAGGGTGCGGACCCGCTGCAGGTCGCCGGCGTCGTCGGCGTGGGCGTGACGTCGGGCACGATCGTCGTCGACGCTGGCGACGAAGCGCAGGGTCTGCGCGTCGGTCCGGTAGGTCACCAGCGAGGCGCTGCGGTTGCCCTGCATCATGCGCAGGGCCATCTCGAGCACCGCCTGCATGCGCGTCGGTTCGGGCGGTCGATCACGGTGTAGCCACAGCGGCAGGCCGAGCGCGCGGGCGGCGTCGGAGCACAGGCCGGGCGCGCGGGTCAGCACGGCGTGGTGC
>NZ_JACCSO010000691.1 GCF_013812955.1 Nannocystis sp.
GCGCAGGAGCATGCGGCGGGCGACGGTCCACACCAGCGCGCCGCGGGTCGGGGTGCGGCCGATCGCGTCGCCACCGGCCTCGGCGCGGCTGCCCCGGGCGATGTCGTGCTTCACGGTGTCACTCGTAGCGCAGCCCCTCGACGGGTCGCAGCTTGGCGGCGCGCAGCGAGGGCGGGAGGGTGGCGACGAAGCAGATCGCCAGGGTCATGCCGAGGATCCAGCCGATCTGGGTGACGCTGATCTCGACGGGCAGCGACTCGATGAAGTAGACCTCGGGGTCGAGGGCGTGGCCATAGAGGTGGACCAGCCAGCACAGGATCAGGCCGAAGCCGACGCCGGCGAGCGAGCCCGACAGGCCGATCGCCATGCCCGTGACCTGGAAGATGCGGGCCACTTGCGGGCCGGTCGCGCCCATCGACATCAGGATCGCGACCTCGGCGCTGCGGCGGACCACCATCGTCCACAGGGCCGACAGCACGTTGAAGGTCGCGACCGTGATCACCAGGCTGAGGATGATCGTGATCAGGTTCTTCTGGAACCGGATCGACTTGAACAGGTTCTCGTTCAGGTTTTGCCACTCGAGCACCGAGTACTCGCGGCCCGGCAGCTCGGCGCGGATCTCGGCGCCGACCGACGCGGCGAGGTCGGCGTTGTCGAGGCGCAGGTCGACGCCGGAGACCTGGTCGCGGCCGCGGTACTTGAAGCGCTGCAGCTCCTTGATGTGCACGTACACCAGGCGGCTGTCGTACTCCTGGAAGCCGGCCTGGAAGACGCCCGAGACCCGGTAGTACTGGAATTCGGGCTCGCTGCTGGAGTCCCAGCTCGAGCCGGGATCGACGACCATGACCATCGAGTCCTCGTGCAGGCCGAGCTCCTTGGCCAGGGTGGCGCCGACGAAGATGGTCGGCAGGGCGGTGGCATCGAAGCGGGCGTCGTCGCCCCCGGCGGCTGGTTCGGGCCATTCGTCGTCATCGACGCCGAGGTCGGTGCGGATCTCTCCCGGGATCCGCTTGCGCGCGGCCGGCACCGAGGCGTAGTGCTCGAGCACCGCGTCGTACCAGCCGGGTCCGCGCGGGTCCGGGGTCGCGGCGACCGCCGCCGGCAGCTCCTCCGCCTCGCGATCGGGGACGGGCATCAGCTCGAAGTCGCTGCGCAGGACGCCGAGGGGGATCGCTCGCCCGCTGCCGCGCTCGAGGTGGGCCGGCAGGTCGATCACCTCCGCCGCGGTGGCCGGCTCGATGCCTTTGACCAGGACGCTGGCGAGGCGCAGGTCGTCGGTCCGACCGCCCTCCGGGTCGAAGGGGGCCAGCATCATCGCGTAGTACACGAAGGGGCTCGCGCCCTTGACGCCAGGCATCGTGCGCAGCCACGACTCGAAGCGGCGATACTCCGTCATGCCGCTGCTGCGGGTCACGTTGATGTGCGCGTAGACCCCGAGCACGCGGCGCTCGAACTCGTGCTGGAAGCCGGTGGCGACCGACTGGACCACGATCAGGGCCGCGACCCCGAGGACCACGCCGACGATGCTGGTGGTCCCGAAGATCGACGAATACTGGACCAGCAGCAGCAGCAGGCCGAGGAAGCTCGCGGCCGCGACGGTGACCACCAGGGCCAGGCTCTGGACCCCGAGGTTGAGGGCCAGGAGCCCGCCCACGACCAGCAGGAGGCAGACCAGGAGGGCCACGCGGGAGCCGCGTGGCCGTCGCTCGGCGCGGATGATCCGCAAGCCGATCGCGCTCTCGTAGCCGAGCGCCCCCGACAGCAGCCAGCGCAGCAGCAGCACCGCGAGGGCCGCGACGCCGACCCAGCTGGCGGTGACCAGGGCCGGGGGCAGATCCACGAACAGGCTCACCGGACCGAGCAGCGCCGCCCATGAGGTGACGAACAGCGCCAGCAACAGCACGTGGATCGGCCGGCGCGGAGCCGCGCCATCACGCGAATGCGGAGGCGACCCGCCGGACCCAGGCGCGGACGCGCCGTGGAGTTGCCCTGACTCAGGGGCGGACGCGCCGTGCAGCGACCCAGGCGCGGACGCGCCGTGGAGTTGCCCTGACCCAGGCGCGGACGCGCCGTGAAGTGATTCTGGTCCTCCGGCGCTTGCCATGTAGTCCCACCGGCGGCGGCACTGCACGCTGCTCGCGGGTGCGGGACGCTAGCAGCCGGTGGCGAGCAGGTCAACGATTGACCCCGGCACAAAGCTCCGCCACCCTGGCGGCCGTGGCTCGCCGCAGCCACCGATTGGCCGATCTCGCCGCGGTGGATCTCGCGACCTTCTCTCTTGCCCCTTCTCGCTGCCTCTCTTTGCCTCTCTTTGCCTCTCGCTGCCTCTCGCTGCCTCGTCCTGACTCATCGCAGCCTGATCTCACGGCCCTGATCGACCCAATCGGGCGTTATCGCCGGCACAGATGGCCAGGGGCGCGAACCTTGACACACCTCGCTGGCGCAAGTTACGCTGCGCCGACCGCTGATTCTCGGAGCTCTGCATGCCTAGACGGTTCCTCTTCTCGTTTGCCCTAGCAGCTCTCGGTCTCCAGTCGTCGGAGGCTTGGGCAGGCGCCTACGACCTCCGGCTCAACCAGCTCGGGAATGCGGACGCGGGCACGCCGGTGGGCGACAACTCCGGGTTTCGCAGCCTCTCGTCCGAGCTCGGCGTGTTGATGGCGCCGAAGCCGGTCGACACCGCCGATTCGTTGGGCCTGTCGGGCTTCGCCGTATCGGCGGACCTCAGCCTCAACACGATCTCGAACGACGCGGGTTACTGGACGGACACGACGCGCGGCACCCCGGGCAAGATGGCCCCGACGCTGCAGATCATGGGCCGCAAGGGTCTGTGGCCTGGCATCGAGGTCGGCGCCGGCGCGACGCACCTGTTCAACAGCCGCATGTGGACGATCAGCGGCTACGGCAAGGTCGCCCTGCACGAGGGCTTCCATCACCTGCCGATCCCGTCGATCGCGCTGCGCGGCATGTTCTCGCGGCTGGTCGGCGCCGAGGACATGAACATGACGACCGGCTCCGCCGACGTCTCGCTCTCGCACGTCTTCGGCCTCGGCAAGACCGTCAACCTGACGCCCTACGCCGGCTATCAGGCGCTCTTCATCATCGCCCGCTCCGGCGTCCTCGACGTCACGCCGACCACGGACGAGTACTTGAACCCCTCGGGCAAGCTCAGCGAGTTCGTGTTCAAGGACGCCGGCGTGATCCTGCGGCACCGGCCCTTCGTCGGTCTGCGCTTCATCTTCAGCGTCATTCGCGTGACCTTCGAGGCGATGATCGTGCCCGGTGGTGGCCGTGCCGGGAAGATCGACGGGACCAGCGTCGCCGACAAGTCCGGTCTCCAGCAGCAGTACACCCTCTCCCTCGGTCTGGACTTCTAAATGTTCATCGTCTGCCCGTCCTGTTCCGGTCCGTACCGCATCCCTGCCGACCAGATCGCGCCTCTGGTCCAGACCGCGTGCCCGCACTGCGAGTACCGCGTCATCCTCGACTTCGAGGCCGCCAACGATCCTTCGCTGCGCGACGCGGGCCAGCAGTTCGCCCAGGGCTTCGAGTCGGTCGAGGCCTATGCCAGCGTCTACGACCACGTGACCAGCAAGCCCGACGCCCAGCCGCGGCTCGGCGTCACCAGCGTCACCGTGCAGTCCGATGCCCGTCAGGTCGCCGGGGGTGGCCAGGCCGCGCGCCCGCTGCAGCGCCCCACCGAGCCGACTCCGGCTCCGACGCCGGTCCAGCCGCTGCTCGGCACGCCCGAGCCCGCGGCCGCCAGCCTCTCGGGCAACCGCCACAAGACCGTGCTGCAGGTGCCCTCGAAGAAGCCCGTCAGCATGGGCGACTCGCCCTCGCTGAGCGGCGCCTCGGCATCGACTTCGTCCTCGACGGTCGCGGGCACCTCGATGCGCGCCGGCAAGGGCGTGGAGATGGTGGATTCGAAGGTCGACGAGCCGAGGGTCGAGGCGCGCACGCAGCCGACCAGCGAGCCCACCGATCGCAAGCCGCCGCACACTCCGCCGACGACCGGCGTGGTCAGCAGCGGGCCGCCCGCCAGCGAGACGCCGACGCCGGTGCCCGAGGACATCACGGCCCAGTCCGGCAAGCATCCGGTCACGGCGCAGCCTGCGGACCTCAAGCCTGCCGACGTTGCGGCGGTGGCCAAGCCGGGCGAGCCCGCGAAGTCGAACGCGATGATCTACATCATCATCGTGCTGCTCATCGGCGGCGTGATCGCGGCGGTGCTGCTCACCCGCTAGAGCGCCGGCGACCCGGGCCCAGGTGCCCGGGTCTTCGCAGAGCCCGTGAATTTGAATTGGCCGAGCCCGCCGCGTGTCACCTCGACACGGGCGGGCTCGAACAATTCTGGGCTACTCGGGGCCCCGGGGCCGGCGAAACGAGAGCGGAGCAATCAGGCGCGGACGCGCCGTGAGGCGATCAGGCGCGGACGCGCCGTCAGGCAATCAGGCGCGGACGCGCCGTCAGGCAATCAGGCGTGGACGCGCCGTGAGGCAATCAGGCGCGGACGCGCCGTGAGGCAGGACGATCTCAGCCGGGACCGGTGTATTTCGACTTGTCGTCGGCCGCCTTGGGGGTCACGTCGATCTCACCGCGGCGAGCTTCCTCTTCGCGCTTGTCGTTATCGATCTGCTTGATCTCCTTGCGGAAGCCCCGCAGCATCTTGCCGATACCCTCGCCGAGCTGCGGCAGCTTGGTGGGCCCGAAGATCAGCAAGATCACGACGATGATGATGACGAGCTCCAGTCCGCCCAGACCGCCGATACCGAGAAGCATGGGCTGAAAGGTAGTCCTTCGGCCCCCGCTTTGCTAGCGTCGCGTCGATGCCTGCCCCATTGCGCCGTCGCCGCGAACGCCAGACCCTCCGGTCGTGGGCGCTGGGGGTGCTCACGCTTTTTCAACCTCTCGTGGTCGGGGCGGCGCCTGCCCCTGCGGATGAAGCGCGCGAGCGGGTCGGCCCGCTACGGGTGTCTACCGGGGGCCGCGACTCGGTCCGCGGCGGGCGGCCGGACGGCGCCTCGATCCACGAGAGCCACGCCTCGCGCAGCCACGATCCCGACGCCGGCCAGCGCGAGGATCTGGCGACCTTCGAGCGCGAGCAGCTGGCCGGCGTGCGCCCGACGATCATCGACGCCGCGCCCGAGCCGTGGATGGCCGCGTTGCAGCTGCCCGACCTGCCGGTGCGCTGGAACCAGCAGACCGTCGCGTACCTCAAGTACTTCCGCGACGACCCGCGCGGGCAAGCCCTGATCAAGGGCTGGATCCGCCGCATGTCCCGCTACGAGCACATCCTGCGGCCGATCCTCAAGGAGGTCGGCGTGCCCGAGGACCTCGTGTTCGTCGCCATGGCCGAGAGTGGTTTCAACCCCAAGGTCCGCTCGCGGGTCGGCGCCGCCGGCATGTGGCAGTTCATGGAGGGCACCGGCCGCGTTTATGGGCTCGAGCACGACTACTGGGTCGACGAGCGCCACGACATCGAGCGGGCCACCTACGCCGCGGCGACCTACCTGAAGGACCTGCGGGTCCGCTTCGGCTCGTGGGAGATGGCGCTGGCCGGCTTCAACGCCGGTTACGGCCTGGTGATGACCAGCGTCTCGCGGGCCAACAGCAACAACTTCTGGGCGCTGTGTGAGGTCGAGAGCGGCCTGCCGCACGCGACCACCATGTACGTGCCGAAGATCATCGCGGCCGCGCTGGTCGGCCGCAACCGGGCGGTGTTCGGCGTCGGTCCCGAGCTGCAGGGCACGCTGCCGCCGCTGCGCTGGGCGCAGGTCGAGGTCGGGCCCGCGACCTCGATCGCCACCGTCGCCAAGACGATCGACGAGGACCCGGCGCTGCTCGAGGAGATCAACGCCCAGCTGCTGCGCAAGCGGACCCCGCCCGGTCGCCGCTATCCGCTGCGGATCCCCCGGACCAAGCTCCGGGCCTTCGAGCAGGGCGCCGGACGGATCTCCAGCGAGGGCGACACCCGCCAGCACAGCGTGCGCTACGGCGAGACCCTCGCGGAGATCGCCAGGCAGCTCGGAACCACCGAGCCCGCGTTGCGCCGACTCAACGACCTCGACGACCTCGCCGAGCTCGAGCGCGACACCGTGCTGCTGGTGCCGGCCAGATCCGACAACAAGACCGGCAAGCCCGACGCCGGCCCGCGGCCCCGCCCGCGCGCCGCCGTGCCGCAGCTCGCCGCCGGCCCCGAGCAGCGCCGCGTATTCTTCGAGGTCACCCGCGCCACCACCCCGCGCGGCCTCAGCGAGGCCTTCGGCGTGCCCTGGGAGCGCATCGTCGCCTGGAACGACCTCGACCCGCAGGCCCGCCTGCAGCCCGGCCAGGTCCTGCAGCTGCTGGTGCCGCGCAGCTTCGACGCCCGGGCCGCCCGCGTCGTCGCGCTCGAGGTCGCCCAGGTCGACCTCATGGTCCGCGGCTCGCGCGAGCACCTCGAGGCCAGCCTGCGCGAGCGCGGCCTGACCCGCCGCGGCTACCACGTGCGCAAGAACGAGGACCTGCAGAAGATCGGCAAGAAGTTCGACCTCAGCGACGGCGACCTCGCCCGCATCAACGGCTTCGCCCGCGACCACCGACCGAGCCCCGGCACCATCATCGTCGTCTACGTCGACCGCGCCCACGAGCGCGGCACCGTCCCGGCCCCGCCGCCGCGCAACAACACCGAGGCCGAGCCGCCGAGCCCCGCGACCGAGCCCCGGATCGCGGATGTCCCTTCGGCCATGGACGCAGAGCCAGGTTCAGTCGGCGCGCCGGGCAGCGGCGAGCCCGAGCCCGGCGGCCCCTCGACCGAGGACCGCAACAAGCTGCCCGGCAAGCAGGGCTGGTCGAAGTCGCGCAGCAAGGACGGCGCGAGCAAGTCGGGCAAGTCCGGCAAGGACAGCAAGTCGGGCAAGAAGTCCGAGCCGCGCAAGGCCTCGAGCCCGGAGCACACGCGCTTGCCTGGCGCGCCCGCGGAGGCCGGCGATGGTTGACCCTGTCTTTAAGGGCATGTCCCATCAGCCAGCCGAGCAGCGGCCGGGCCGCGCCGAGGAGCACGCCGGTCATGCTTGAGCCCGAGCTCGACATCGCCGACGCCCAGCGCGAATTGCTCGCGCGCATCGATCCGCTGCCCACCGTGACGCTGGCGCTGGCCGCCGTTTATGGCCTTGTGCTCGCCGCCGACCAGCACGCGCGCTGGTCCCTGCCCGGCGCCGCGGTCGCGACCATGGACGGCTGGGCGCTGCGTTGCGCCGATCTGCTGGCCGCGGACGCGCCGGCCCGCCTGCGGATCTCCGGCGAGAGCGCGGCGGGCCATCCTTCCCACAACCTGCTGCAAGCGGGTGAAGCCGCGCGGATCTCGACCGGCGCCGTGCTGCCGCCGGGGGCCGACGCCGTCGTCGCCCAGGAGGACTGCGTGCGCCACGGCGACCAGCTCGAGGT
>NZ_JACCSO010000692.1 GCF_013812955.1 Nannocystis sp.
ATATTCCCCCAGCCGGTCTTAATAATCCACCACATCCGCAGCTACCGCAAAGGCGACCTGCGCGGCCCCCAGCCCCGTCGCGGCCGTCGCATCAGCTGGGTGCTCGCGCCGAACATCAGCGCCCACACCCGCGGCCTGACGCTCACCGGCCGCTTTTAAAAATAGTCCGCCGCGGCGCTGCGACTACCCCGGCCGCCGATCCGCCCGCGCCAGCCGCCACCCTGTCATCAACAGGCAGATCAGCGTATATGCCAGCAGCACCCCCCACACCGTGAAGATGTGCCCCGAGCCCGGATCATAATCCACGGTCGCATACACCTCACAGGAGAACGGGTCGCCCGGCATCATGCAGGTCGTCATGTCGCGCGGCTCGAGCAGATTTGCGATCGAGCCCAGCGCCTCCATGCCCCAGCGCGCCCCGGTCAGATACGAGATCGACGCCAGCGCGGCCGGCAGCGGCATCAGGGCCATGGCGAACACCAGCTGCGGGATCAGCACCAGCGGCACCACGCTCATCGCCTTGTCCGACGACGACACCACCGTCGAGATCCACAGCCCCAGCCCGACGCCCGACAGCGACGTCAGAAACACGGTCAGCAGCGACGCGCCCCACAGCCCCAGCGGCGGCGCGCGCACCATGTCCACAAAACCATCCGGCGTCAGCGCCGTGAATTCCGGCGAGAAGTCGACGCGCAGCGCCAGCACGCCCAATAACACCACGCTCTGAATTAAACACAGCCCCGCGAGCACCGCCACCTTCGAGCCGAGGTACGCGCCGATGCGCAGGTTGGCGAGGCGCTCGCGGCGGTAGATCTTGCTCTCCTTCGTGACCTCGCGGACCGAGTTGAGCACCCCGAACCACACCCCGATCACGCTCAACAAGAACAGCACCAGGCGGCCGTTGCTCGAGGTCGGGCTCTGCAGCGCGTTGGCCCGTGCGGCCAGCAGGATCACCACGCCGATGATCGGCGCCTGCAGCAGCAAGATCATCAGGTTCTTGCGGTCCGCCGCCAGCAGTCGCAGGTAGCGCAGCGTCAGGATCCCGAACTGTCGCCCCTGTGAGACCGGCGGCGGGACCGGCTGGCTGGCCGCGGCCGCTGGCGGCGGGTCGACGGGGCTGACGCGAAACTGGCCGGGCGCGACCGTCTGCACGCCGACGCCGATGTCCCCCGGCTGGGTGATGCGGTCGCGGTCCTGCTGGCGGTCGTACACATAGGTCCGAAAGTACTCCGAGCCGCGAAACTTGATCTCCCACAGCGCGGCCATCGTCGGCCTCGCGTGGCCGCGCGCGTTCCCCCGCCAGATCGCATACTCCGCGGCGAGGTCGCTCTGGGCCGCCGACTCCTCGTTCGCGGGGCCGTGCAGGCGCGTGTAGATGTCGGCGAAGTCGCCGCTGGCGGCCCCGAACATCTGCAGCGCGCCGGCCGGCGGCCCGTAATAGACCAGGCGACCGTCGGCCATGAACGCGACCAGGTCACACTGGGTGATGTTCGCGGTCGCGTGGGTGACCAGCACCACCGTGCGGCCCGAGTCGGCCAGGTAGCGCAGCGTATACATCATGCGCTTCTCGAGCCCCGGGTCGAGGCCCGAGGTCGGCTCATCGAGGAAGAACAGGCTCGGGTCGGCGATCAGCTCCGACGCGATCGACACCCGCTTGCGCTGGCCGCCGGACAGGTCCGCGATCAGCTGCCTGCGGTGCTCCTTCATCTCGACCTCCTCGAGCACCCTGGCGATGCGCGCCGAGATCTCCTTCGCGTTGGTGTCGGCCGGCAGGCGCAGCTTGGCCGTGAAGGTCAGCGCGTCCTCGACCGTGAGCGACGCGTGCAGGATGTCGTCCTGCGGCACGTAGCCGAGCACCGCCCGGTAGCAGTCGTAGTTGGCGTAGAAGTCGTCGCCGTTGACCCGCACCAGCCCGCGCTCCGGGCGGCGGTAACCGGCCAGCGCGCCCATCAGCGTCGACTTGCCGGCGCCCGAGGCCCCGACGATCGCCACGAACTCGCGGGGCTCGATCACCAGCGACACGTGGTCGAGGATCATCTTCCCGGCCGGCGTCGTGCGCGTCAGACCGCGGGCGTCGATGCGCATCGCCCCGATCTGATCCAGCTGCTCGAGCGACTTGCCGGTGTAGGTCAGCTTGAAGGGCCCGATCTGGATCACCTCGCCGGCCTTGAGCGCATGCACGCCCACGCGCACGCCCCCGACGAAGGTCCCGTTGGTGCTGCCGCGGTCGACGACCTCGTGCCCCTTCGCGCTGCGCCGGATCTCCGCGTGGCTGCGCGACACCTGCAAATTCGGCAGGTTCAGATCGCAGCCCTCGCGGCCCAGGCTCAGCACCGAGCGCGCCAGCGGCACCCGCTGCACCGGCGCGGCCACCTGCGCCTGCGCCCGCTTGCCGAGGTCCTGATAGACGAGGCTGACGAAGTTGCCGGTCACCCGGTCGCCGATGCGGATCACGTCGCCATCGGTGAACACGTGGCTGCGCACCGCCTGCCCGCGAAACATCAGGCCCGTCGTGTTCTCGAGGTCGACGATGCGATGCCCGCTGCCGCTCGGCTCGATGCGCGCGTGATAGGGCGCCACCCCGGGCGCCTGCACCACCACGTCGTTGTCCGGCCGCCGGCCCACTCGCAGCGGCTTCGGCCCCAGGCGCACGTCGCTGAGCCTGCGGCCGCGGTCCTCCACCGACAGATACGTGGTGGAGGAACGGATGAGCACCGTGTCCTCGGCGCCGCCCTTGGCCGACATCCCGGCCATCGTAGCGACTTTGCCCGGCCGGCGCGGCGTCATCACCGGCCGCTCGCGCGCGCCCTCGCGCGGGGCCGAGGACCAGGCCCGTGACGACCTCCACGTCGCGGCTGGAGCGGACCGGGCTCCTGCGCCCCCAGGTTTTTGGCTTCGTGATAGGCTCGTGGACTGATGATGGCAGTACGCGGGAGCCGGGTAGCTGGGCGCATGGTGTTGGCAGCGGCGATGTTGCTCGGCTGCGACCTCGACGAGGTCGAGGTCAAGAACGACAAGGGCGCGACCTACCAGACCGAGTCCGAGTCACGCGGCACCAAGGTCCTGACCGCCCCGGACGGCTCCAAGGTCACGATCCAGCGCAACGGCACGATCACCCGCCCGGACGGCTCGAAGATCCAGGTCAAGCGCGATGGCACCGTCATCATGCCGAACGGCGCGCACGTGCGGGTGTTCCCGGACGGCAGCAAGTCGACCCTGGAGATCGATCGCACCGAGTTTCGCGCCGACGGTTCGATGGTCCTCACCACCGGGGACGGCAGCAAGACGGTGATCACCGCCGATGGCAACATCGATCACGAGTTCGCCGACGGCACCAAGTCTCGCCTGACGGTCGAGAAGCCGCCGTCCACGACGGCCACGACGACGTCCACGACTCCACTCACGCTGCCCGCCACGCCGGCGGTGCTGACCCCGGAGCCGATCAAGCCCACGGCCACGTCCACGGCCACGCCGGAGCCCAAGCCCAAGCCGGAGCCCAAGGCGAAGACTCCGCCGCCGCCGACCTGACGCGGCGCCGCATCGAGGCACCGCAAAAATACGGCCTGTAACTGTCGCCGGGGGTCCAGTGACGTCCAGCAGCAGCTACAGGTCAATGTTTTATGGATTCGGACGCGCCTGGCCAGTGTGCCGGCCGACGCCGTCCGTCGCTCAGACCGCTGCGTGGGCCTGATGCTGGCTGTTGTTGGCCGGCGGCCGGTTATAAAACAGCGTGATCGTCAGGCAGTGAAACTCGCTGTCCGAGCTCTGGGTGACCACCTTGTCGACGATATCGACGCCGGGGTTGTTTTCCAGCCACTCGTTGATGCGCTCACTGATCTGCTCGCGCTCCCATGCCTTGGTCGCCGAGAACACCTTGACTCCGGTAAATGCCACCATGTTCCTCCCCTTCATCGGGCCTGTTTGTCGTCTTGCCTTGGCCCGGACCATCTTTCTATACACGGCCGCGCGATTTTGGAAAGGCAAAACCAACGCCCTCTACAGCCCCCAGGACGGCGCCCTGACGGCTCCCTGAGCACCCCATGGAGAAATAACTACGTCTTGGATCCAACACCCACTGCAATTTTTGTAATTCATACAACGTTTCATTCTCTTCCCGCCATCCGGGCCCGGCCGTTACACTCCGGCCCGCCAGCATGACCACTCACACCAGTCCGACCAGTCCGACCAGCCAACCGGCCGAGCCCTGGGCCACCCTGGAGATCCGCCTGCGCAGCGCCGGCGACGGCGACTGGATCGAGGCCGGCGAGCGCCTCGAGGCCCTCGCGGCGATGATCGCCGAGGACGACCGGGCGCTCGGCGTCGAGACCCGCGACATGAGCACGCTGGGCCACCAGACCCTGCACCCCGAGCTGGTCGTCTACACCCGGCCCGACGCGCTCGAGGGCCTCGGCGACCTGGCGGCGCGGCTCGCCGAGCACCTGAGCCTCGACCTCACCCTGGTGCCGACGGTGCGCGAGGACGACGACTGGCGCGACACCTGGAAGCAGTTCTACGCGCCGATCCTGTTCGGGCACCCCGATACGGGCACCCTGTTGCTGCGCCCGAGCTGGATCGAGCGCCAACCCGACCATCCACGGCTGGAGCTGGTCCTGGACCCCGGCCGCGCCTTCGGCACCGGCCAGCACGAGACCACCCGCCTGTGCGTCGACGCGCTGATCGAGCTCGTTTCGGCCGGCGTCCGCCCGACCACGGTCGTCGACCTCGGCTGCGGCTCGGGGATCCTCGCGCTCGCCGCGGCCCGGCTGTTCCCGGACGCGCGCCGCATCGTCGCCATCGACAACGACCCCGAGGCCACCGAGACCACCCGGGAAAACGCGGAGCACAATCACCTCGGCGAGCGCCTCGAGATCGTCACCGGCACCGCCCTCGAGCTGGGCGACGCCTTCGACCTGATCCTCGCCAACATCCGCCCCTCGGTCCTGATCCCGATCGCCGACCAGCTCGCGCAGCGCCTCGCGCCCGCCGGCCTGGTCGTGCTCAGCGGCATCCTCGGCGAGGAGGCCGAGGCCGTGCTCGCGGCCTACACCGCCCTCGGCTTGCAGCTGCACCTGCGCCGCGACCTGAACGAATGGTGCGCCCTCATCCTCCGCCCGGGAGATCCCGCGTGAGCATCCGCGTGTTCGCGGCGCGCCCCGAACCAGGCGCCCCCGCGATCCTCGACGCCGACGAGAGTCATTACCTCCGTCGCGTCCGCCGCGTCGCCGATGGAGCCGCGCTCGAGCTCATCGACGACCAGGGCGGCCTGTGGCGCGCCACCGTGCTCGGCGGCGACGCCCGCCGCAGCGAGCTGGCACTCGATGCGCCGCTCCCGGTCCCCGCGCCCGCGCGCGAGCTCGTGCTCCTGCTCGGCCTCCCTGAATCGGCCGCCGTGCTCGACCTCCTGCCCGGCCTGGTCGAGCTCGGCGTCGCCGCCGTCGCCTGGGTCCGCTGCGCCCGCAGCCAGTCGGGCCCGCCCTCCGCCGCCCGCGTCGAACGGGTGCTAC
>NZ_JACCSO010000742.1 GCF_013812955.1 Nannocystis sp.
CGCCGCCCCCACCCCGGCGAAGCCGCCCCCGGTGAGCAGGCGCGAGCCGCCCGCGGGTCTGCCGCTGCCGCCCGGGCCCGGCGAGTCCGACATGCCCGGCGAATCCGGCGGGCCCGACGAGTTCGGCGACCCGCCGCCGATGACTCCGCAGCAGCGGCTGCAGGAGTTCGACCTGCACATCAGCCGCGCGCAGCGGGCCGAGCGCGAGAACCGCATCGACGACGCGGTGCGCGAGTACACGGCCGCGCTCAAGCTGCAGCCCGGCGATCCGGCGGCGCTCAAGGGCCGGGCCTACCTGCGGTACAAGCGGACCAAGGAGGGCCAGTGCCCCAAGCGGGCGATCGAGGATCTGCGGCTGCTGCGGACCTACGACCCGCGCGGCCTGTGGCTCGAGCAGCGCGGCACGCTCGTCAGCTGGCTCGGTCAATGCGACGCGCGCATGAACGCCGAGCGGCTGAGCCTCGCGCTCGAGGTCGCCGACGACGACCCCAAGTCGCCGAACCGCCCCGAGGACGTGCGCTTCACCATCGCGTTGCTGCAGAGCCGCGAGGCCGAGGCGGCCGAGCGTGACCGCGAGCGCCTGGCGCTGCGCCGGGCCGCGCTGCAGCAGCTCGACCTCTACCGCAAGGACTGCGAGGCGACCGGGCGCAAGCCGGCGGCCGCGGCCCTGAGCCTGCAAGCGACGCTCTACCGCGAGGCCGAGGATCGCGAGAACGCGATCAAGATCTACGAGGACCTGATCCGCCGCTATCCGGGCACCGCGCCGGCCAAGCAGGCCAAGAAGAGCGTCGACGAGCTCAAGCTCGAGGTCGAGCTCGACAAGCTGGAGAAGGAGCAGGGCGGCAAGCCGAGCCAGCTCGCCGAGGAGGCGTACACATCGGCGGGCGCGTCGCTGCGGGCCGGCGACCTCGGCTCCGCCGAGCGCGAACTCCTGCGAGCGATCGAGGACTCGCCGTGGTTCCCCAAGGCCCACTACCTGCTCGGCATCATCTATGCGCGCAGCGGTCGATTCCCGCCGGCGGCCGAGCAGCTGAAGATCAGCATCCGCATGGACCGCTTCGACTACGAGGCGCACATGGTGCTCGGCATGCTCTACAAGAAGGAGTTCGCCGGCGCCGAGGATGCGCAGGCGATCAAGCACCTCGAGACCGCGCTGCTGCTGCGCCCGGACCTCTATCACCTCGAGTTCCAGCTCGGCCAGCTCTACGCCCGCATCGACCGCGACAAGGCCCGCCGCCACTACACCCGCTTCCTCAACGCGCCGATCCCCGGCGACGACCCCGATCGTGAGCTCGCCGTGCGCGCCCGCGACGAGCTCAACCGCGAGCCCTCGACCGAGGAGGCGCCGTTCTCGACCGAGCCCCCGCGCGACCTCCAGCGCCTCGAGCCCGAGCTGCAGCGCATGATCAACGAGGCCTACCTGCGCGTCGCCGAGGAGCAGGACCTGCGCCAGGCCGAGCGCGTGCTCGAGCGCGCCCGCAAGAAGTTCCCGCGCGAGGAGATCGTGCTCAACGAGCTCGCCAAGGTCGCCTACGCCCTCGACCGCCGCGGCGACGCGCGCGAGTTCTGGGAGAAGTCACTGGCGATGAAGGCCGACCAGATGGAGGTCCACGAGCGCCTCGGCCTGCTGCTCGAGGCCGACCTGCCCGACGAGGCCACCAGCCACCTGCGCCGCGCCGCCGAGCTCGGCTCCTCGACGGCCCGCTTTCGCCTCGCGCAGCTGCTGTGGACCGATCTGCGCATGCTCGAGGCCTCCGACGAGCTCGACCGTTACCTGCGCGCGGCCGGCCCCTATGAGCTGTACTGGGACGCCGCCCGGCGCCTGCGCGAGCGCATGGACGAGGTGTTCCTGCGCATCTACCTGGCGATCGGCGCGCTGTTGCTGACCTTGATCGCCATCCCGGCCTGGCAGGTCTATCGGCGCCTGCGCGGGGCCTCGCTCGCGCAGCTGCTCGCGCGGGCGCCCAAGAGCTTCCCCGAGGTCGCAAGGATCCTGAGCCTCATTCGCCACGAGATCCTGAAGCACAACACATCCTTCTTGACCGACGTCGGCCGCGCGCTCGAGATGGACGAGCCCGACGCCGAGGTCCGCGCGGCGATCGTCGCCCGGCGGCTGTTCGGCGAGCACCGCGGCGGCACCCCGGCCCAGGCCGGACGCGAGGGCGGCATGCGCGAGCGCGGCATCTACGGCCGCTTCCTCGGCTACATGGCCGAGCTGCAGAAGGTCGGCCGCAGCCACGGCGTGACCCTGAACCTCGGCCGCAAGGACCCGATCTTCAGCGCGATGAGCGACGCCTTCGAGGACCTTCGCGGGCTCGAGGCCCTGCAGCAGACGTCCAGCCGCGATAAACCGACCGTCAAGCTCGAGTGGGCGCGCAAGCTGGGGCGCTCGGGGCACGTGCTCGGGCGCAAGGCCTTCGAGTCGCTGAGCAGCGTGATCCATGCGCTGTGCATCGTCGAGGTCGACCCGGCGCTGGTGCGCGAGGTGTTCGGCCACGTCGTCGCCGAGGCGCAGTTCACCGGGCTGCAGATCGCCGAGCTGCAGGTCGCGGGGGAGTGCGCGCGCGTGCGGGTGTTTCGCAGCGACCTCGAGGACATCTTGACCAACGTGATCCGCAACTCGCTGCACTCGAGCGTGCTCTACGCCGCGCGGCCGATCGCCCTCGGGGTCGCGCTGGTGACCGAGATGGACGAGATCACGGGCCTGTGCACCCTGGCGATCCGCATCCAGGATCGCTCGAGCGAGCAGCTGAGCAACGAGATGCTGCGCGGGCGCTACGTCGAGCGCGGCATGGGCATCACCGCCGACCTGCTGTCGCGCTACGACGGCTCGATCGCGGTCGAGCCCGAGCCGGGCTGGCAGAAGGCGGTGGTGCTGCGATTTTTTACCGTCGAGGAGAGCCCATGAGCGCAGACATCACGGTGTTGGTGGTCGAGGACGGGGACGAGTACCTGACCAACCTCTCGACCTTCGTCGCCCGCGGCATCCGCTACACACAGGCCAAGAGCGGCACGGTCGCCTGCGGGCTGCTGCCGAGTCTGCGGCCCGATCTCGTCTATCTCGACATGCGCTTCGACCGGACCCCGAACGAGGCCCTGCTCGGCGACCTGGTCGCGCTGACGGCCCGCTTCAACGGCGATGTCGCGCGGGCGCGCGCGTTCCAGCAGGACAACCAGGGCCTGTTCGTGCTCCGGGCGCTGCGCGACGCCGGCTTCGTCGGCCCTGTGATCCTGTCCTACGACTTCAGCCGCGAGGAGCGGCGCTTCAAGGCGCTGAGCGACAAGGACCCGGCGCTCAGCTACTGCCCGGACTACGCCGACGCGTCGGAGATCCTCGCGGCGATCTACCGCGCCGTCGGTCGCCGGGCGCCCTGAGCACTCCTTGCGGAGATAGAGGCGCTGGGCGACAGTGACGCGGTGAGCGACCACCTCGGCTCCCCCGCCATCCGCGTGCTGATGATGCCGCGCGACACCAACGCGCACGGCACGATCTTCGGCGGCCACATCCTCAGTCTCATCGACCAGGCCGGCGCGATCGCGGCGCACGGCGCCGGCGCGCGCAAGGTCGTCACCGTCGCCATCCGCGAGGTCGTCTTCAAGCACCCGGTGCACGTCGGCGACATCGTCAGCTGCTACACCGAGATGGTGCGCACCGGCCGAACCTCGCTGACCGTGCGCGTGCGCGTGTTCGCCGAGGACCCGGTCGCCCGCGACTGCGCCGAGGTCACCACCGCCGAGCTGGTCTACGTGCACGTCGACGAGGCCGGACAGCCGAGCCCGCTGCAGCCCGCCGATTCGCCATGACGGCATGACACCACGACGGCGTGTCCAGCACGACGGCGTGTCCGGCATGACCGACCCGCCCCTTGACCGGGGCAGCCCGCGACCGTAACTTCTGCCGTCATGAAGTCCCTGTCCCTCCTCGTCCTCGGCCTGTCCCTCGTGAGCCTCGGCGGTTGCGCCGAGCAGCCCGGCAAGAAGAAGGAAGAATCGGAGACGAAGTCCGAGACCAAGACGGTCGACGGCAAGACGGTCACCAAGACCGTCACCGAGACCAAGACCGTCGAGAAGAAGTAGCCACCGGCGCCTGCGACCGTCACTGCGACTGCGACCCCGGCTTCCGGCCAGCTGATGCGCCTGCCCCTGCGTCACCCGCCGCCCGAGGTCGACGCGCCGCCGAGGCGCTGCGCTCACCTGACGGCGCTGGCGGATCGCTCGCTGGGGCTGGGGCTCGCGCCGGCCGCTGCGCTGGTGGCCGCCCCGCACGCGCGCGGGCGCTTCGGCAACGCGCTGCAGTGGCACTTCGGGCTCTTGCCGCATGACAGCTCCGAGCAGCTCGACTGGGAGGACCGGATCGAGCTCAAGCTGGTCTCGCTGTGGCGGCGCCGCGAGGGCGCGCTCGCCTGCGACAAGCTGAAGGTCTGCGACATCACGATGGACCCGTGGCGCAAGCTCGGGAACGTGCTGTGGGTGTTCGTGGATCGCATGACGCGGGTGATCGTCGGCCATCGCTTCACGCGGCTCGCCGGGACCCTGCGCAGCTCGCTCGCGGGCGCCTGGGACCTCGACCCGCACTTCGAGCGCCCGCCGCTGTTCGTCGAGGCGCGCGAGCAGGACGATCGCCAGGCGCCCGCCTATTACCTGAGCGCCGCCTGGCTGGCCGAGTTTGTGCTGCCGCGCGAGCTGCCCGGGGTCTACCGCTTCGACGCGACCTGGTGGTCGGGCGCCCGCGAGCGAG
>NZ_JACCSO010000744.1 GCF_013812955.1 Nannocystis sp.
CCCCAGCGCCGCGCCGCCGAGCCCCGCGAGCCGCGGCGCGAAGGCGACGTTTTCGCGGGCGCTCAGGTGCGGGAACAGGGCATAGCCCTGAAACAGCGTATGCACCGGCCGGCGCTCCGCGGGCACGTGGGTGATGCGCTGGCCGGCGAGCACGACCTCGCCGCGCTCGAGCGGCTCGAGCCCGGCGACCACCCGCAGCAGGGTCGTCTTCCCGCAGCCGGAGGCCCCCATCACGCAGGCATAACCTTGCAGCGGCAACGACAGCGAGACGCCCTGCAGCGCGACCACCCCGCCGGGGAAGCTTCGGTGCAAGCCTTTAAGCTCGAGCGTCAGCGTCGAAGGCTCCCGTCAAAGACTCCACATCGCTTGCACGCGTTGACGGACCTTGCGACGGCCGTCGGCGAAGCCCGGCAGCGCGCGGGTCGCCTTGAGCGACGGGCAGCGGTCGGTCCACTCGATGTCGATGAGCACGCTGTCGGCCGCCATCAGGAAGTAGCGCAGCGCGTCCTCGGTGTAGCCGCGGGCCGCGTAGATCTCCGCGGAGGCCTGGCACATCAGCGTGTAGAAGCGCGGGCTCGGGACGCTGGTGGTCATCACCCGCGTCATCGTGTCGACCGCGTCCTTGTCGATCTCGCCGGTCAACGCCCGCGCATAGTTCAGCGCATAATTGCTGAAGCCGTCGGCCTCCTCGATCGGCAGGATCGCCGCGATCGCCCGCACCGCGTCCATGTCGCCGTACCAGCCGGCGACGCGCATGCGCTGCTGCGCGATCGCGTTGCGCATCCGGCCGTCCGACATCGTCAGCAGCAGGCGCTCGGCCTCGTCTCGCTCGCCGCGCAGGGCGTGCAGGCGGGCGAGGTCGAACAGACCGACGCTCAGGCTCGGCTCGAGGTCGACCGCGAGCTTGGCCCGCTCCGCCCCCTCCTTGGTGTTGCCGGCCTCGCACTGCAGCTGCGCCAGATACTGATGCGCGTGCGCGTAGGTCGGCGCGATCTCCAGGGCCTTGTTCAGCGCCTTGACGGCCTCGCGCCACTCGCCGAGCTGCACCGCCAGCATCGCCCGCGCCAGGTGGGTCTCGGCCAGCTCGGGCGCCTCGGCCAGCGCCCGCGCGACGCTCTCGCGCGACGCCTGCCCCCAGTCGCGCCGGTCCTCGTCCTCGATGAAGTTCGAGGGCATGAACCACGCCCGCAGGCACGCGATCGCGTGGCAGGCGATCGCCGGCTGCAGCATCGGCGCGAGCTCAATGCTCTGCTCGAGCAGCTCCATCGCGCCGTCGGGGCCGATCACCTGGAAGGCCAGCAGCTTGCGCCGCCCTCGCAGGTACGACGAGATCGCCTCCGCGGGCGCGTCGATGGCGTGCGCCGAGGTGCTGAGCTCGACCCGCAGCGCCTCCGCGATCCGCTTGCTGATCCGGTCCTGCAGCTCGAACAGGTCCTCCAGGCCGCTCTCGAACCGCTCGCTCCACAGCTGCGTCCCGGTCGCGACCTCGACCAGCCGCGCCGCCACGCGCACCTGCTTCGCGCTCGCCTGCACGGTCGCGTCGACCACCGCGTCGACCCCGAGGTCGGTGCCGACCGCCCGCGGGTCGCGGTCGCTGCGATACTTCGCGGTCGCCCCGCTGCCCAGCACCCGCAGCCCGCGCGTGCGCGACAATACGTCGATCAGCTCGTCCGTCAACGCGTCGCCCAGGTAGCTCTGGTCCGGCGGCCCGATGTATCGAAACGGCAGCACCGCCAGCGCCCGCTCCGCGCTCGGCACCGGCGCCAGCGGCCGCAACGCCCGGCTGTTGCTCGTCGAGGTCCCGTAGCCGCCGCGCGTCATGCCCTGGGTCTGCCCGCCAGGCATCGCCGGCCCGGTCGATGGCCCGGTCGTCAGCGGCTGCTGCTGGGTCGGCGTCATCTGCTCGGGGATGGTCGAATGCACGGATGAATGGCCGGCCGCGCCCATGATGCCCGCCAGCATCGTCACCGTCGGCACTCCGACCAGCGGCTCGCCGCTGCTCACCAGCCACGCCCGCAGCCGCTCGGCGACCTGGGCGGCGCTGCCGGGCCGGTTGTCGGGTAGCTGGGCCAGGCAGTGCAGGACCAGCTCGGCGAGCGCCTCGGGCAGCTCGGGCCGGACCATGCGCGGATCCGGCGGCGGCTGGGTCAGGCGCGCCAGGGCGGTGGCGATCGGGGTCTGCCCGGCGAAGGGCAGCTCGCCGGTCAGCATCTCCGACAGCATCAGCCCGAGCGCATAGATGTCGGCCCGCTGGTCGACGGCCAGCCCCGAGAGCTGCTCCGGCGCCATGTACAGCGGCGTGCCGACCACGCCCTGCGTGCGCGCGCCCGCGTGCTCGTCGGTGAGCGCCCGGGCGATGCCGAAGTCAGTCAGCACCACCCGACCATTGAGGTCGATCAGCACGTTGGCCGGCTTGAGATCGCGGTGCACCACCTCGGCCGCGTGCGCCGCGGACAGCCCCTCGCACACCGCCAGCGCGATGCGGGCCGCGCGGGCCGGCCCCAGCG
>NZ_JACCSO010000756.1 GCF_013812955.1 Nannocystis sp.
GCCACGCCCTCGGCGGCCAGCGCGGGCGAGCTCTGGGCCGCGAGCTTGCGGTTGTACTCGAAGGCCTCGCGGTTGTTGGGGAACCACAGCGACACCGTGCGCGGGTCGAGCACGCGGCGGACGATGACCTCGCGACGCGGGTCGGGCAGGAACATCGCGGGGCCGCGGCGCAGCGAGATCTTGCCGGTCAGGCGGTCGAGCACGTAGCGGGCCTCGCCGGCCGGAATCGCGACCGCGTGGTGCTTCTCCTGCTCGCCATACTTGACGATCGCGTGCTCCGTGCGCGGGAAGTAGATCATCTGATCGCGGCCGGTCAGGAACAGCTCGTCGCCGACCTTGTAGCTGACCCCGTTCTCCTCGTAGGGCGCGATCACCTTGAGGTACAGCCCCGAGTTCTCGTTGAGCTCGATCGCCCGGAACTTGCGCGCGCCTCGCATGCGCACGATCACCTCGGTCGGCTTCGGGAACACCACGTCGGGCCCGACGATGAAGCGCTTGGAGCCGTTCTCGTCGAGCAGGATGCAGTACTCGAGCCGCTCGAGGGTCACCGCCTCGCGGACATAGTTGGCGTCGACGTCGGGCACCACCTCGACGCCGGTCGGCGGGATGTAGAACGACACCTGGGTCCCGCGGATCACCAGCAGGTTGCCCATCGTCAGGTCGGGCTTGTCCTCGTACAACAAGCCGCCCTCGGCCTCGCCCTCCCCGGTCTTCTGCGGCTTGATCACCGCGTTCTTCCAGTTGGCCATCGCCGCTTCCTCGTCGTAGACGCGGACCAGCAGGTACTGGTTCGAGCGCAGGTGATGGCCCTGCAGCACCCGCATCATCTGCCCGGGCCACAGCGCGAACGAGATCGGGCCGGGGATGTTGACCTTGCGACCGGTGTCGAGGTTCGGCAAGTTGTTGAGCGCCCCGGTGCGCGGGTGGCTCTTGTCGGTCGCCGGGTTCTTGAGGACCAGGTACCAGCCCTCCGGCGCGATCGAGATCATCTGGAGCGCCAGGTCCAGCGTCTTTCGATCGAAGCGCTTGGTCCGGGAGTCGAAGATCACCGGCACATCGGTGTTGGCCAGGCTCGTCTTGTGCGGCCCGACGTACACGTTGATGTTGCCCTTCGTCTCATCCAGGATGAAGGCGAACTCGTTCGGTGCGAGCACCAGATCACGCTCACGGCCTCGGTCAGACATCTCGCTCCCCATGACTCAGGTTGTCCCACGCGCCGCGCGAGCGGCGAAGTGGCCCGAGAATAGGTCGCAAGGCTGCGCCGCGAAACCCCGTAAGATCGCACCTACCCGGGCGTCCGCGCTCGTCCGCCGATCAGGGCGCTGGACGGTCTAAACGATGGTCGGCGGCAGGGCGGACGTTGTCGCCCGCGGCCCGACGCTCGTTTGTAAGCGCTATCGAGGATCCTCGACGATGCCGAGGATCTCCTTCACGAGCTTGATGACCTGCGGCGCCTGGATCGGCTTGGTGATGTAGGCGTTCGCCCCGAGCGCGAGGGCCCGCTGGCGGTCCTCGGCGGCGCCCTCGGTGGTGATGATGATGATCGGCACCTTCATGTACGCCCCGTCGGCGCGCAGCCGCTTGACGAGCTTCAAGCCGTCGAGGATCGGCATGTTGATGTCGGTGATGATCAGGTCGTACTTGGTCGTGGCGAGCTTGCGCAGCGCGTCGACGCCGTCATCGGCCTCGGTGACCGCCATGCCCTTGATGCGCGACAGGGCGAACACGATCATCTTGCGCATCGGTGGGCTGTCTTCCACCACCAGCACGTTGAGGCGCCGCGTTTCCGGGTTGTCCTGTGTCATGCGCCCACCAGCTGCTCGACGGCTTGCCGTTGCAGCGGCGCCGCCTTGGCGTGAGCCCGGATCCATGCCGTCTCGATGGCGATGCCCGCGTGTTCGGAGATCATAGAGAGTAAGCTGTAGTCGTTGTCCTCGAAGCCTGGCTTCTGCGCCAGGAAGGACTCCAGGCGCAGCACCGCGACGAGGCGCCGGTTGCTGACCAGTGGAAGATACATGATGGCGGCGTCATCGGCGTATGCGGGATCTCCGCGGGTCCATGGACGGGCGCGCTGGACCATCGCTGCGAGCGGGCCGGCGTCCTGGATCGGCACCTCCCCGCAGGCCTCGAGCTCGCCGCCCTCGCGGAGCAGTGCGAACAGCACCTTGCGCTCCTCGTCGACCACGAACAGGGTGAAGGCGCCGATGCCGACAAAGTTGAGCAAGACCTCGGTGATGGTCTGTAGCACCTCGGTCAGCACGCGCGCCGCGTGAAACTGCAGCCCGGCGACGTACATCGAGGCGAGGTGATAACTCTCGAGCTCGAGGTGTTCGATGCGATGGATGAGGGCCGCGGTGTGCTCGTCCGTCGCGCTGGGGGCCGCAGACTCCGGCTCCGGGCGCGCAGCCTCGCGCTCGTGCTCGAGCTCGGCGACGCGGGCCATCAAGGACTCCATCAGCGAGGCCGGGGCTGGCTCCTGTGGGTCGTCGCCTCGCCGATCGTTGGTGTGCAGTTCGAGGCGCAGGCGGGCATTCTCGGCGATCAACTGGCGGACGTAGGTCTCACCGCGGCCGAAAAATTCTTGGAGGGAGGCGTCGCTCCGGGGCCCTGGCTCGCCCTGTCCCGAGTCCTGCACACGCATCGCCGCGAAGATAACACGCCGGCAGGCCACCGGACCGTGCCGTGCTGGAGGAGGCCACGCACGAAAACACGCGCGCGCGCGTGACCGGCCGACATGCCGCCGCATGAGCCGGCATGAGCCGACTGCGCTCAGCGCTCGTTGCCGGACGCGCCGGGCCCGGGCGTGGTGGTCGCGCGGCAGCGATCGGCGAAGCGCTGGATCGCCACGGGCAGCTCCTCGAGCGCGAGGACCTGGTCGACGAAGCCGGCGTCGATCGCGGACGAGGGCATGCCCGGCATCACCGCCGTGCGCGGGTCCTCGGCGAGCACCAGGGCCCCGAGGCGACGGGCCAGCTCGGCGCCCTCGCGGCCGTCCGAGCCCATGCCGGTGAGGACCAGCGCGCAGAAGCGGGGGCCGAAGGCGTCGGCGGCGGTCTTGAACAGCAGATCGCCGGAGGGGACGATGGTGGTGCCGGCCCGCGGGGGGCGCACGCGCACGCGGGGGATGCCGGCGGGGCCGGCCATCTCGACCTCGAGGTTGGCCGCGCCCGGCGCGATGTAGACGACGCCGGCGCGCAGCACCTCGGCGTCGCTGGCCTCGACGACCTGGAACGCGCAGATCTTATCGAGGCGGGCGGCGAAGGCCCGGGTGAAGCGGGCCGGCATGTGCTGGGCGATGAGGATCGCCAGCGGCAGGCCGGAGGGCAGCGCGCAGAGCAGCTGCTGGAGGGCGGGCGGGCCACCGGTCGAGGCGGCGATGCCGAGCACGCCGAGCAGCGGGCTGATGGGCGCGGGCTGGACCGGATAGCGGCCGCTCTCGAAGGCGGGGTGTTCGCCGGTCGCTCGCTCGAGGCGCTGGTCGACCAGCGCCTGGGCGCGGGCCAGCAGGCGCACGACGCTGAGGCGGCGGACGATGTCGATCTTGCTCAGCAGCTCGTCCTGGATCGTGCGCAGGTCGGGGCCGATGTGGCGGCCGGGCTTGGCGACGAAGTCCATGGCGCCGAGCTCGAGCGCGCGAAACACGTTGTCACGCTCGGAGTGGCTCGAGATGACGATCACCGGCAGCGGGCGCTTGGCCATCAGCAGGCGCAGGAACGCGAAGCCGTCCATCTCCGGCATCTCGAGGTCGAGCGTGATCACGTCGGGCAGCAGGTCGAAGGCCTGGCGCAGCGCCTCCTTGCCGTTCGAGGCGCGACCGATGACCTCGACGTCGGGGTCCGCCTCGAGCATCGCCGTGATGGTTTGGCGGTTGTAGGCCGAGTCGTCGACGACCAGGACCCTGACCTTCTGGCCGACGCTGCGCTGCGGTGGGTCGGAGGACTGCATGGTGGCGATGGCACAGGCTCAGGCGGAGCGGCGGTACACGAGGTCGCTGCTGAGGTTCACGAGTTCGAAGCGGGTGGTGAGGTTGAGCAGGCTCTCGGAGTGGCCGAGCAGCAGGTAGCCGCCGGGGACCAGCGCGTCATAGAAGCCCTCGACGACGCGGAGGCGGGCCTGGCTCGATAAGTACATCAGGACGTTACGGCAAAAAATCACGTCGTGGCGGCCGAACGCGGCGTAGCGGTCGACCGCGGTGAGGTTGTGTCGGACGAAGTTGCACGTGCGACGCAGCGCGGGAGCGACCCGCCACAGACCGGGTCCGGCGGGCTCGAAGTGGCGCTCGCGCAGCTCGTCGCTGGTGGTGCGAAAGCTGGCGGCGCTGTAGACGGCCTGCTGCGCGGCGGCGATGACCTTGGGGCTGATGTCCGTACCGAGGATCTGCGGCGCGAGCTCGGGGGCGACATCGGCCAGCAACATCGCGATGGTGTAGGCCTCCTCTCCAGTCGAACAGCCGGCGCTCCACACGGTGAGCTCGCGGCGCGCTCCGCCGCGGCGCAGCAGGTCGGGGACGATCTCCCGCGAGAAGGCGTCGAGCTGGAACTGCTCGCGAAAGAAGTAGGTCTCGTGCGTCGTGATGCGCTCGACGCACTCCTCGAGCTCCTCGGGTCCGCCGAGATCGTGGCTCAGATAGTGGAAGTACTCGAGGAATGTCCCAAGAGACAGGGCGTCGAGGCGCGGGCCGAGGCGCCGCTCGAACAGGAAGCCCGCGTCGGCGCCGAGGCTGACGCCGCAGTGCTCGAGGATCAAGGCCTGCAGCAGCCGCGTCTCCTCCGCCGAGATCGCCACCCGCACCCCACCGGCCGACTCGCGCAGCGGCGTGACGCGCTTCAAGTGGGCAGCTCCCCGCCGTCGGCCGCGGCCAGGCCCTCGAGGCGGCCGACCGCGCCGCCGAGCACCTGGCGGACCAGCGGATCGTGTTCGACCGCCTGCACGCGGCGCAGCGGGGCCAGAGCGGTGAGGTCACCGCGCTCGGCGAGCACCTCGGCGGCGGCCCAGCGCACGTCCCAGCGGTCGTGGTCGAGCAGGCCGAGCACCGCGGCGGTCGCCCGGTGGGCGCTGAAGCGGACCAGGCCGCGCGCGGCGGCCTTCGCTACCTCGTGATCGCTCGAGCGGCACAGGCTCATCAGCATCGTCAGGTCGAGGTCGCTGCCCGAGTGGCCGAGGCCGGCGAGCGCCGGGATGACGACGCCCGGGGCGCTGTCGGAGAGCACGATCTCTCGCAGGCGTCCGAGCGCGACCGGGTTGTCGAGGCTGACGAGCGCCTGGACCGCGGCGGCCCGGACCTGGGCGCTCTCATCGGTGCTGGCCTGCAGCAGCGCCTGACAGGCCGAGGCGGCGCCGAGCTGGCCGAGGCTGCGACAGGCCGCGGCGCGCACCGCTTGATGATCATCGGCGAGCGCGAGGCACAGCGCCGTCACGCCCTCGTGCTCGCCGCCGATCTGCCCGAGGGCGCCCGCCGCCGCGACCCTGACCCCGGGCTCGTCGCTGCCGAGCAGCGCGACCAGAGGGGGCACGAAGGGCGACTCCTCGCCGTGACCGAGGGCCCCGAGCACGCGGCACAGGTTGCG
>NZ_JACCSO010000763.1 GCF_013812955.1 Nannocystis sp.
AGGCTGGCATCGGCCGCGGCCCGCAGCGCGAGCGGCGGCGGACCCTGCCAGGCGGTGGTGTCGACGAGCACGAGGTCGACCAGCGCGTCCGGACCGGGGGCATCGATCGCGCACAGCTGGTTGCTGCAGATCGATACGACCGCGGCCTGGCCGTCGCGCTCGACCCGCAGCACGTAATTGGCCGCGGGCTGCACCCAGGGCTGGATCTCGGCGCCTGTCCGAAGGGTCAGCTCGGGGGCGCCGCAGCGCCACTCGTGCACGCCGAGCACACCGAAGCTGCCGCCGCCCGAAGTTTGATGCGTGCGCGCGACGCGGGCGAGGTCGGCGACGCCGGGGCGGCGCCACGCGGCCTCAGGGGCGCAGGTCTCGCCGATCGCGTCGCCGAGCCAGAGCAGGAGCACGGGCACGCCGGCGGCGCGGCGGGCTGCGAGGGTGCGTTCGACCTCGTCGGCGACACGCGCGGCGGTGCGACCGGGGAAGCCGGCCTCACCGAGCAGCAGCAGGCTGACGGCGGGCGCGGTGGGCGGCGGTGCGGGGTGGTCCCAGCCCCTGCCGCGCTCGGTCGCGCAGGCGAGCAGTAATCCGGCTGATACGAGCCCGGCCGAAATGATCCTGGCCGAAGAGACAGGTGCCGGTGAGCGTGCCGCGGCGCGCCGGGTGCGAGCGCGGGGCGTGGTGCTCCGGGCGGACGGAGCGGGCTGCGTTGCGAGGGCCACGTCGGGCGCCGAGCGTATCACGGCGCCGCCGCAGGCTGCCGGTCGCTCGCTTCGTGGTCCCGCGCGCCGCTGGCGTGGCGCCTGCCCCCGTCTGGCGAGGATGCGTCGCCGCGAGCGTGTGGCGCCGCAGGATCGCGAACGGCCGGATGTCGGATCGATCGTGACGGCGAAGAAACCGTAAATTGCGGCGAACGGCGAGCTTTCGCACGGGATCGCGGGACAGGGGCGCTTGCACCCGTGGAGTGGCTCGGGCAATGCTTGCCGGGTCATGTCCCACCTGCTCCTGTCGATGACGGTCAACGGCGAGCCGGTGCAGGTCGCCGCGCCGGCGCACCACACCCTGCTGGAGGTGCTGCGCTACAAGCTCGACCTCATCGGAACCAAGCAGGGCTGCGACAAGGGCGACTGCGGGGCCTGCACCGTGCAGATCGACGGGGTGCCGCAGCTGGCGTGCCTGACCCTGGCGATCCACGCCCAGGACCGCGCGGTGACCACGGTCGAGGGCCTCGGCCAGCAGGCGGGCGGCTGCCATCCGCTGCAGGACGCCTTCGACCGCTGGAACGCGGCGCAGTGCGGGTTTTGTACGCCGGGCATTCTCATGAGCGCGGAGGCGCTGCTGCGCCGCAACCGCGGGCAGACGCTGACGCGCACGCAGGTGTGCGAGGCGCTGGCGGGCAACCTGTGCCGCTGCACCGGCTACACCAAGATCATCGACGCGGTGCTCGATGCAGCGGCACAAACCGGCGCGAAGCTCGACGCCGCTGCCGCGGGGGAGGGTGCTCGCCATGCCGAGTGAGGATCGTGAGCGCGACTGGCAGCTCGGGCAGGTCCACCGCAAGGTGGACGCGATGGAGCGCATGCGGGGCGTCACCCGCTACACCGATGACCTGAAGCTGCCGGGCATGTTGCACGCCAAGATCCTGCGCAGCCCGCATGCGCACGCGCGCATCAAGTCGATCGACCTGGCCCCGGCGCTGGCGATCCCCGGGGTGTTCGCGGCGGTGACCGGGCAAGACTTCAAAATTCCCTACGGCATCATCCCGTGGACGCAGGACGAGAACGCGCTCGCGGTCGACAAGGTGTGTCACGTCGGCGACGGCGTGGTCGCGGTGGCGGCGATCGACGAGGACACCGCGAACGCGGCCTGCAAGGCGATCCGGGTCGAGTACGAGGTGCTGCGGGCCTTCTTCGACCCGGAGGAGGCGCTGGCGGTGCGCGACCGCGAGGGCACCATCAACCCGTACTCGCGCAAGGGGAATTTGTCGAAGCACGTCGACCTCGAGTTCGGCGAGGTCGACAAGGAGCTGGCGGCCTCGGCGCTGGTGGTCGAGGGCGAGTATTTCTTCGAGGGCACCACCCACGCGGCGATCGAGCCCCACTGCGCGCTGGCGCATGTCGAGACCAACGGGATCTTGACGGTGTGGTCGGCGACCCAGGTGTCACATTATCTGCACCGCGAGCTGGCCAAGGTGCTCGAGCTCCCGCCGCACCGGATCCGCGTGATCCAGCCGCCGCTCGGCGGGGCCTTCGGCGGCAAGAGCGAGCCCTTCGACCTCGAGTTCTGCGTCGCCAAGCTGGCGATCAAGACCGGGCGCCCGGTCAAGCTGCTCTACACCCGCGAGGAGGTGTTCTATTCGCATCGTGGTCGCCACCCGATGAAGATGAAGTATCGCACCGGCTTCGCGGCGGACGGCAAGATCAAGGCGGTCGACGCGAAGACGATCATCGACGGCGGCGCCTACTCGAGCTTCGGCCTGGTGACGACCTACTACTCGGGCCAGCTGCTGTGCGCGCCGTACGACTTCGGCTCGTATCGCTTCGACAGCACCCGCGCGTACACCAACAAGCCGGCCTGCGGCCCCAAGCGCGGCCACGGCTCGGTGCAGCCGCGCTTCGCGATGGAGATCCAGCTCGACAAGGCGGCGGTGCTGCTCGGCATCGACCCGATCGAGCTGCGCAGGCGCAACGACATCGGCGCCGACACCCAGACGGTCAACGAGTTCCGGGTCGGCTCGAATGGGTTTCGTGAGTGTCTTGAGAAGGTCGAGGCGGCCTCGGGATGGAAACAGCGGCGGCCGGCGCTGCCCTACGGGCGCGGGCTCGGGGTCGCGGGCTCGACCTACATCTCGGGCACCAACTACCCGATCTACCCCAACGACATGCCGCAGGCGGGCGTGCAGATCTGCCTCGACCGCAGCGGGCGCGCGCGGGTGTTCAGCGGCGCCAACGACATCGGGCAGGGCAGCAATACGATGCTCGCGGTGATCGTCAGCGAGGAGCTGGGGCTGCCGCTCGACGACATCCGCGTGCTCTCGGCCGACACCGACCTGTGCCCGGTCGACCTCGGCGCGTACAGCTCGCGCATCACCCTGATGGTCGGCAACGCGTGCCTGGCGGCGGCCCAGAAGCTGCGCTCGCGGGTGTGCGAGAGCGTGGCGAAGCGCTGGCAGGTGCCCAAGAATCGGGTGGTGCTGGCCGGGCGCATGGCGATCGACCGCGAGGACCCGGAGCGCCACGTCGACAGCGCGCAGGCGTTCCAGTGGGCGGAGGTCGACCACGGGCTGCTCGGCGAGGTCGGCAGCTACAACACGCCGAAGGACCGCCACGGGGACTACCGCGGCGGCACGATCGGCGCGTCGCCGGCCTACAGCTTCACCGCTCATCTGGCGGAGGTCGAGGTCGACGCGGAGACCGGCATCGTCGAGGTGAAGACGATCTGGGTCGCGCACGACTGTGGCAAGGCGCTGAGCCGCCGGATCGTCGAGGGTCAGATCGAGGGCTCGACCTACATGGGCTTCGGCGAGGCGCTGATGGAGGAGCACAAGGTCGACGTCGCGCATCGCGGCGCGCACGCGGGCCCGAGCCTGCTCGACTACCGGATCCCGACCTTCCTCGACACGCCGGAGATCGCGGCGATGATCGTCGAGGAGCCGGACGCCAACGGGCCCTACGGGGCCAAGGAGGCCGGCGAGGGGCCGCTGCACTCGAGCATTCCGGCGATCGCCAACGCGATCTACGACGCGGTCGGCGTTCGCCTCGACCGCCTGCCCTTCACGCCCCAGCGGGTGCTGGCCGCGATCCAGGAGCGCCAGCGCCGTGAGGCCGCGGGCGAGCTTCCGCCGCACAAGTCGTCGTCCACCGCCTCCGCCGCGGACGCGAGAAAGATCGCCTGATGCTGCGCCTCCCGCAATTCGAGGTCGAGAGCCCCGACACCGTCGAGGGCGTGGTCACGGCGCTGCAGCGGCGACCCGGCGCGCGCCTGGTCGCGGGCGGCACCGACATCCTGCCCAACCTCAAGCACTTCCTCGACACGCCGCCGCTGCTGGTCAGCCTGGCCCGGGTCAGCGCGCTGCGCGGGGTGGTCCGCGACGATGCGGCCGGGGTGCTGCGCATCGGCGCGGGCGTGACGCTCACGCAGGTGGCGGAGCACGAGCAGGTGCGCGCGCTGTTCCCGAGCCTGGCGCAGGCGGCCGGTCTGGTGGCGACGCCGCTGATCCGCAACATGGGGACCCTCGGCGGCAACGTGAACCTCGACACGCGCTGTCGCTATGTCAACCAGTCGGAGTTCTGGCGCGGGGCGATCGGCGGCGGCTGCCTGAAGTCGGAGGGCAACGTCTGCCACGTGGTCCCGAAGGGCCGCAACTGCGTGGCGGCGATGAGCAGCGACAACGTGCCAGTGCTGATCGGCCTCGACGCGAGCATCGTGCTGGTCGGGCCGGAGGGGCGCCGGGAGCTGCCGCTGGAAGACTATTACACGGCCGACGGGCTGGCCCACACGCTGGCGCGCCCGGGCGAGCTGACGCTCGAGC
>NZ_JACCSO010000773.1 GCF_013812955.1 Nannocystis sp.
ACGGCCCCTGGACCATCGCTTCCCTCTGTGGCTATGGTGACGTCTCGTGGAGGTCCTGCCCATGCATCGACGCCCCCTCTCGCTGGCCCTGCTGCTCCTGTTCGCCGGCGGCTGTTACACCGGACCAGGCGCCGGGCAGGACACGGCCCTCAGCGCCAGCACCGGCGGTCCGGGCGGCGACGCCAGCGACGGCGCACCGACCACATCTGCCAGCGACGGCGGCAGCGAGGACGGCGGCGAACAAGCCGAGTTCGAGCCGGCGCCGGTGCGCCTGCGCTTGCTGCTCGCCCGTCACTACCACAACGCGATCCGCGACCTGCTCGGCGAGGCCGCCGCGGCCGTGGCGGACCCGCCGGTGGACACCGCGCTCAACGGCTTCGAGGCGATCGCCGCGGCCCAGGTCGCGCTCAACGACGCCGCGGTCGAGCGCTACGAGAATTCCGGCCGGGCCGTCGCCGCCGAGGCGATGAAGGACCCGGCGCGCATCGCCGCCTTGCTCGGGTGCGCCCCGACCGGCCCCGACGACCTCGCCTGTCATCGCCAGTTCGTGACCAACTTCGGGCGCCTGGCCTGGCGCCGCGCGCTGACCGTCGAGGAGGTCGACCTCTACACCGGCGTCGCCCACGACGCCGCGCTCGAGCTCGGTAACTTCGACGCGGGCGTCGAGTCCGCGATCGCCACCTTCCTGCAGTCGCCGTTTTTCCTGTACCAGGTCGAGGTCGGTGACCCCGACCCGACCGATCCGACCTCGCGCATCCTGAGCTCGGTGGAGATGGCCACCCGCCTCTCCTTCTTCCTGCTCGACACCACGCCGACCGCCGAGATCCTGACCCTCGCCGAGAGCGGCGGCCTCGCCACCCCCGAGCAGGTGCGCAGCGTCGCCGAGGTCATGATCGAGGCCCCTGGCGCCCGCCTCGCGCTCGGCAACTTCTACGCCGAGGTCCTGCGCCTGCGCACGATCGACAGCCTCGCCAAGGACCCCGCCACCTTCCCGTCCTTCTCGCCTGCGCTCGCCGTCGCCATGCGCCAGGAGACCCTCGCGCTGATCGACGACGTCGCCTTCACCGCCGACAGCGACTTCCGCGACATCCTCGACGCCCCCTACACCTTCGCCAACGGCCCGCTCGCCTTCCACTACGGCCTCGTGCCCGACGCCGCCGCGCTCGGCGACACCTGGCAGCGCTTCGACCTCCCCGTCGACGGCAAGCGCGGCGGCATCCTCGGCCAGGGCGCCTTCCTCTCCTCCTACGCCCACGTCTCCAGCTCCTCCCCGACCCTGCGCGGCAAGTTCGTGCGCGAGATCCTGATGTGCCAGGGCATGCCCGCGCCGCCCAACGACGTCATCACCGAGCTGCCCGAGGGCGCCGAGTACAAGACGATGCGCGACCGCCTCCAGCAGCACATGACCGACCCCAACTGCGCCGGCTGTCACAAGCTCATGGACCCGATCGGCCTCGGCCTCGAGAACTTCGACGGCATCGGCTCCTTCCGACTCATCGAGAACGGCGTCATGCTCGACACCTCCGAGACCATCGAGGGCCTCGGCGACTTCGACGGCGCCCGCCAGCTCGGCACCCTCCTCCGCGACAGCCCCGACGTCACCCGCTGCCTGGTCCGTAACCTGTTTCGCCACGCCACCGGTCACCTCGAGCTCACCGGCGAAAGACCCGCGCTCGCCGCCGTCGACGACGGCTTCGCCGACGCCGGCTATCGCATGAAAGACCTGCTCGTCGACCTCGTCACCAGCCCCGCCTTCCTCCGCGTCGGCGTCCCCGAGTGAACCGCTCGAGCTACCTCAGTTCAAACTAGCTCAGCTCGAACCAGCTCACCTCGCAACGCCCCAGGAGTTCACCATGAAGCGCTTCACCCTCAGCCGTCGTACCATGCTGCGCGGCGCCATCGGCGGCGCCGGCGTCGCCCTCGCGCTCCCCCTGCTCGAGGCCATGCTCAACAACAACGGCACCGCCCTCGCCGCGGGCCAGCCGCTGCCGCGCCGCCTCGTCACCTGGTTCTTCGGCAACGGCGTCGCGCTCAAGGACGTCGCCAACGCCGGCGCCGGCCTGCGCTGGGCCCCCGACGAGATGGGCCCCGCTTATCCTTTGACCCCGCAGCTGGCCCCGCTGGCCCCGGTCGCCGAGTACTGCAGCCTGCTGACCGGCTTCGACATCAAGGCCGCGGCGGCGCACCGTCGCGGCCACCACGACGGCGTCGCCGGGTTCTTCTCGGGCCATCCTTTCATCGAGCTGCCGCACGCCGACAACAGCTACAGCTCGAAGTTCGGCGGCCCCTCGATCGACCAGGTCGCGGCCGAGACCATCGGCGGCCTGACCTTTTTGCCCTCGGTGCAGATCGCGGTGTCGAAGCGGGTGATCGGCAGCGAGGGCCCGACCCTGCAATTCATGTCGCACAAGGGCCCGGACGCCGCGCTCCCGCAGATCTTCAGCCCCAAGGACCTCTACATCAAGCTGTTCGCCAGCTTCGTCCCGCCCAACGACCCGACCAAGCCGCTGCGCCTCGACGCCCTCGACGCCGTCTCGGAGGACGTGAAGCGCCTGAAGCTGCGGGTCGGCACCGCCGACCGCCTGCGCCTCGACGCCCACCTCGCCTCCGTCGCCCAGATCCGCAAGCAGATCGACGCCCTCGCCCCCGAGTGCTTGCTGCCGATCCAGCCCGTCAACGAGAACGGCGACTTCGAGGGCAAGGAGCCGCTCGACGAGGTCAACACGATCATGGCCGACCTGCTGGTCGAGGCCTTCAAGTGTGACATCACCCGCCTCGCCAGCTACCAGTACACCGGCTCGGTCGGCTACACCGTCTTCCACATGCTCGGCCAATCGATGGGTCACCACGACATGACCCACGACACCAACCTCAACGACTCCGTCGACGCCGCCACGATCCACACCATCGAGGCCTTCGCCTACCTGCTCAAGCGCCTCAAGGACACCCCCGAGGGCGACGGCAACCTGCTCGACAACTCGTGCCTGATCCTCGGCAGCGACGCCGCCTCCGGCTACACCCACGACGTCTTCGACCAGCCCTGCATCGTCGCCGGCAAGGGCGGCGGCGCCCTCAAGCACCCCGGCATCCACTACCGCTCGCCCAGCAAGGAGAACACCTCCGACATCCTGCTCGCCTGCCTGCAGAGCGTCGTGCCCGAGGCCACCCAGGTCGGCTCCGACATCGGCCTCTCGACCACCCCGCTCGCCCAGCTCAAGGCCTGAGCCCGCGCGATGGCACCACGCGAGCGCGCACGCGAGCTGGCGACCTGCCCTTTGAGACAGCCGACCGCGGGCCGCTCGGCCGCTCGAAGTCGGCGAGCCCGGCGGCCGATACGAGCGCGCGGCATCGGCAGCTACCGGCGTGCAGAGCTCTGATATCGTCGGCATTGTGCCATTCATCAAACCCACCGACGACCGCCTGCGCCGCATTCATCGCGTCAAGGAAGAGAACCTCGAGCACTTCAAGGGCGCGCTCGCCCGCCAGCAGGACCTCGACCCGATCAACATCGTCAAGATAATCCTGAGCAGCACCAAGACGCTGCTGATCGTGGCCAACGGCACCCATCGGACCCAGGCCGCGCTCGAGCAGGGTCTGCCCGAGCTCGAGTATCGGCTGGTCACCGCGGCCAAGGCCGCCAATGAGGCGAGCACGCGAGGCCTGAACTTTGACGACCTCGTCCAGCGCGCGATCGCCTTCCGCGTCGGCCACTATTCCTTCCCTCCGTATTGAGCTGGCCAGCCGACCCTCTTAGTCGGTGATCGGCTCCCAGCGGTGGGCGCCGTGATCGTACCACTGGTCATTGGGCCCGAGGATCACGCCGCAGCTCGCTTCGGCCAGCCAGTATCCGATCTCGAAGGCGACCGCCTCGAACATCGTCTCGAGCTGACCGATCCCGAACTCGATCGCCACGATGGTACTCGTCGATCGCAGATGCTCGCGCACGACCGCCGGTATCTCGAGCTCATCAAGCTCGTCGAGCTCCGCGATCTCCCCGCGGACCGCTTCGGCTTCGGTCTTCACATGGAACTGAAGCGGACGCTGGCCCTCGGCGCCGAGCTCGAGCGGCTTCGCCTGCCACTGTAGGCCATCCAGAAACTCGTCGACCTCGTCCTCCTCGAGATCGAGCTGCTCCCCGAGCGTCCACCAGTCGGCGGCATCGATGCCCGCCTGGATCGAGGTCGGGTTCAACTCGGGCGCAGGTTGCTGCAGATACACGGTGATCCAGGCCGCCATGGCCCGCATCCTACTCGAGCCGCGCCGACCACGTCACCCAACAAACCGGCGCTCAGTCGGCGGTCGGCTCCAGCAGGGCCTGGTTCACCATGGCACGCACGAGTCTCGCACCACGGCGCAGAGCCCGATCTCCGCGCTACAGGCCACCCCGCTGCCCGGTGAACACCAGCGAGCAGCAGGTCATCGCCCCCTCGGCCTTGATCACCTCGGACGCGTCGACCTCGATCACGTCGAAGTCGGCGAGGCGGGCCCGGGTCCGCGGATAACAGCTCGGGTAGATCAAACGCGCGCCGATCCGCAGCACATTGGCCGCATGCGGCTCGTCCGGATCGACGTCGATGATCCTCGCCCCGCCCAACCGACCAACATCGACGAGCGCCCGGTTGGCCAGCAGCACCCCGTCGGCGATCGCCGTGACCGCCGACTTGAGGTGCAGACAGCCGGTCACCGGCACCGACTCGACCGAATAGCCGAACGGCCCGAGCAGCCCCCGCAGCTGCTCGCACGCCGCCTCGTTGGTCCGCGCCGTGCGCCCGACATACAGCGTCCTGCCGATCCACAGCACATCGCCGCCATCGAGCGTCGCCGGCGCGATCAGCCGCGCGATCCGACGAAAAGGCGCGAGCGCCACGCCGATCGAATCGACCTCGGCCCGCCGCGACAGCGCGCCCGGTCGCGTCAGGATCGCCAGCTCGTCGACCACGACCGCCGTATCCTCGACGAACACCGCGTCGGGTAGCTCGGGCTCGGCCGGCAGGCTCACGACCTCGCAGCCGGCCGCCACCAGCGCCGCCACATAGCTGCGATGTTGCGCGAACGCGAGCGCGACATCGATCGGCTGCGGCGCGACGAAGGACAGCTCGCAGCGCCCGAGGCTCGCGCTCGGTTCACGGGTGATGGCGACCAGCATGGACGTCGACCTTACTCGTGCTCGGCCGACGGATCGAGATCCACGCGATCGAAGATCCGCCGCAAGTCGTGCTCGAGCCGCGCCGCGACCGCCCCGGATTGCTCTTGAAAATCGACGCTCGTGCGCGCCACGTTCGCCACCAGCTCGGCATACGCCCGCATCTGCTCGACCGACGCGTTGACCACCGCCTCGAAGGTCCCCTCGAGCAGCGCCCGAACGAACTCGGGCAGATCCTCGTCGCGGCGCTTCGGCCCGCGCTTGAACGCCGTGCGCACGCCTTTGCCCGCCGGTGACGCCGGCTCGGCCCCGAGCAGCGCGGCGATCGTGGCCGTGTCGTCGGCGAGTCTGCCCTGCGCCTCCCGGTCCAGAGCGAGGAACGCAGGCGATGCCTTCAAGAGCGACTCGTGACGACGAAAGAGCTCGTTCATACGCCTACCCGGTCGCCAGCATACACCGCCGGCGTGAACTTGGTGCCGACCAGAACCGCTCGACCATCCCGTCGAGGTCACCGGGTGGCGGCTCGCGCTCGAGGGAGAAGCCTGCAACTGCTCGATCTGCAGCCGCGTCGGCTGGTTGATGGCCACATCGTCGTCAACCTGCGCTGCCTCGAGGACCTCGACCTCGACGCCCTGCCCGTCGAGCGCTTCGACGGCAAGAGCGACTGACTTCGGCCCGTCACACCGCGGCGCCGATCGGCGCAGCGATGCCGTCGATCAGCAGTGCGGCCAGCACCGCGGCGAAGCGCTCGACCGGCAGGTGCCCGCGCACGTGCTCGCTGCGCAGCAGCGGGGCGAAGTAACGCAGGCCGTCGAGCACCTGCTTCCGTTCGCGGCGCTGCTGGTCGTCCAGGCGCCCCGGGCCGGCCGCCGCGTCGATGAGCGCGCCGAAGAACACGTCGTGGTCGGTCTGCGCCGCGGCGACCAGCGCCGGGTCGAGCTCGGCGAACGCGGTGCGAATGTCCTCGTCGCCGCCGATCAGCCGCGCCAACAACGGTGATCCGGCCACCATCACCAGCCCGCCCGTCACCCACCGGCGCAGCCGCTCGCGCGCATCGATCCCCACCTCGAACACCGGCTCCATCGCCGCGAGCCCGCGCAGCTTCTCGCTAGCGACCACCGCGAGCAGCAGCTCCGCCTTGGTCGCGAAGTACAGATAGACCGTGCCCTTGGCGACGCCGGCCTGGCGCGCGACCTCGTCGATGCTGGCCTTGCGGTACCCGTTCACGGTGAAGCGCTCGAGCGCGGCGTCGAGCAGCCGCCGCCGCTTGCGCCCCTGGGCGCTCGCCGGGTCGACATCGCCGACGAAGGTGGCGAGCTGCCCTTGCAGCTCCTGGAGGCTCTCGAAGATCATCACTGACCACCTTGACAACTTTGGTCAGTAAGTCAATTTATGATTGTGACTGGCGTGAGGGCCCCTTTCGGGCCGCGCACAGTCCGCAAAGGAGGCGTGAGATGCGCTGGAGTCAGATCGTGGAAGTCAACCGCGCGCGGCGGGCCGGGGCGCCGCTCGGCGACATCGCGGCGATGAAGTTTGCGATGATCGCCGACCCGCCCCCCGAGCTGCGCGCCCGGCTGCGCGAGCAGAGCGCGGGGTGCCTCGACCTCGACATGGACGCGCTGCGTTCGATGCCCGCGGGCAGCGTCGGCCGCGAGTACGCGGCGCACCTCGATCGCTACGGACTGAGCCCGCTGGTGGTCAGCCCGGAGCTGCGCCGGCGCTACGCCGACGACCCTTACGGGCTGCGCTACGCGACCACCCACGACCTGTTCCACGTGCTGACCGGCTTCCCGACCACACCGGCGGGCGAAGTCGGTCTGTTCGCGTTCATGATCGGGCAGGGCTTCGCCAAGCGCCGGCTGCTGTGGCTCAGCGCCCTCGTCTACACCCTGCTGCTCCCGCTGCACCTGCCCGGCGTCTGGCGCAACCGTCGGGTCGGCCTGGCGATGGCGAAGTCGGCCCGCAACCTGCTCACCGAGCCGATCGAGGCGCTGCTCGAGTTACCGCTCGCGGAGGCCCGTCGCCGGCTCGGCCTGCCGCTCGACCCCCGGGACGCCGGGATCGCGCCGGGGCACCGCAGCCTGCTGTACGAGTGGTTGATCCCGAAGCCGTCCTCGACCCCGGCGGCCACCACCTGAGGCCCTTGCACCGGCGCGCGCAGATCCGCCATCATCGGCGACCATGCCCTCGCGTCACATCATGCTCGACAGCCCCGCCCTGGGGCGCCAGGTCCACGTCTGGTGTTATGGCCACTTCGGCCCCCCCGTCGTCGTGTTCCCCTCGGCCGCCGGCGCCGCCCACGAGTGGGACCGCCAGGGCATGCTCGAGGTCCTCGCGCCGCTGCTCAACGGCGGCAAGGTCAAGCTCTACTGCCCGGAGAGCAACGTCTCCGAGGTCTGGACCGCCAAGGACACCCCGCTCGCCCACCGCATGCGCAAGCATCAGGCCTACGAGCGCTTCGTCCTCGACACTTTGGTCCCCTTCGTGCGCGAAGATTGCAAGTGGGCCAGCGCGCCGATGACCGGCGTCGGCTGCAGCCTCGGGGGCACCTACGCCGCCCTGTTCGCGCTCAAGCAGCCCGAGACCTTCCGCCAGGCCCTGTGCATGAGCGGCCGCTACCTGATCACCGAGTTCACCGGCGGCGAGAACAGCCCCGACGTCTACTTCAACAACCCGCTCGCCTTCGTGCCCGGCATGAACGGCGAGGCCCTCGACCGCGTGCGCCGCAACACCGACCTCACCCTCGTGTGCGGCCGCGGCAAGTGGGAGGAGGGTTGCATCGAGGAGACCATCGCCCTCGGCCGGCTGCTCAAAGACAAGCAGATCCCCAGCCACACCGATATCTGGGGGAGAGACTCGCGCCACGACTGGGACTACTGGCAAAAGCAGGTCAGCGTGCACCTGCCCCGCCTCGTCGCCAACCTCTGAAACCCGCTCGCCGGCCAGCCCTGCGGCCAGCCGAGCGCAGGATCGCGCGTGCAACCCGGCGTTGTCGGCCGACCACATCGCCGCGTATGCTGCAGATCTCTATGAACCCGAATTATCGTGGCATCGCCTTCCTGCTCTCGCTCGGCAGCCTGCCGCTCGCCTGCTCCAAGGACAAGGACGACACCGACAGCAACACCGGCACCGGCACCGGCACCGGCACCGGCACGATGGGCAACACCGGCACCGGCACCGATGCCACCGACAGCACGCCGACGACCAGCGGCACCACCGGCAACACCGGCACCACCGGCACCACCGGCACGAGTGGCACCACCGGCGGCACCACCGGCCCAGTCAACACCAGCGGCACCGACACGCAGACCTCCGCGACGACCGACACGAACACCGACGGTGACACCGACCTTCCGCCGCCCACCGACCCGACTTGCATCGCCTACGCCGCGCACTTCGTCGAGTGCAACCCCCGCTATGCGATGTATCAGGAGTCCTTCGCGCAGTACTGCGAGTACTACAAGAGCTACGGCTTTCAGGTCGACGGTCAGGCCTGCGTGAACGCGCTCGAGGCCTACTTCGTGTGCCTGTCGGCGGTCGACTGCGCCGAAATCGAAAATGAGACGGCCTGCGCCAAGGAGTCATCGGCGGTCGAGAATGACTGCCCGAACCTGGACGAAAACGTCGAGACCAGCGGCGGCACGAGCGACTCGAGCGGTTGAGCATGATGATCTTCATCTCCGGCACCAAGCGCAGCGGCACCTCGATGTGGATGCAGGTGCTGCGCGCAGCGGGCCTGCCGGTGCTCGGCGAGGCGTTCCCGCCGGCCTTCGTCGGCCCGCTGAAGGCCGCCAACCCGGACGGCTTCTACGAGTCGCTGCTGCGCAACGGCATCTACTTCGCGACCAACCCGCACCCGGTCAGCGGCCGCTATTTCCTGCCGGAGCACGTCGCCGGCCACGCGGTCAAGGTGTTCATCCCCGGCGTGATCCGCAGCGAGCGCGCATACATCGGCCACCTGATCGCCAACCTGCGGCCCTGGCAGGAGTACGAGGCCTCGATCCTGCGGCTCTACGCGATCGAGGACGAGGCCATGCGGACCAGCGGCCAGGCTGTCCCGGAGCACCGCTCGCAGATGCCCCCGGCCTACGAGTGGTGGCTCGAGAACTTCGCGCTGATCCGCGACATCACCCTGCGCCGTTATCCCGCGCGCCTGCTGAGCTACGCCCGCGTGCTCGCCGATCCCGAGGCGACGATCGCCGGGATCCTGCGCTGGATCGGCCGCGGTGAGCTCGCCCCTGCCCTCACCGCCGTCAAGCCCGAGCATCGCACCCAGCACGCCCCGGCCAGCACCACCACCCTGCCGCCCGACGTCGCCCGCGTCTTCGACGACCTCTACGCCGCCGTCGAAGACGACGCCGTGTTCACCCGCCCCGCCCTGCTCCGGTCGCTCAGCGCCCTCAACCAGCGCCTGCTGCCCGAACTCACCGAGCTGCAGACAGAGGCCCTCAAGGCCGAGATCCAGCACGGACAGGCCCACGAGAACGCGGCCCCGACCCCGCCACCCGCGGCGATCGCCGGCCTGCCCGAGCACCTCTCCGGCTTCGACTGACCCGCCCGCATTTGCGCGCATGCGAGCCCCCGTTCACCCGCGCCCGCGCCACCGCGCGAATGCGCGCCGCTTCCCGGGTTGAGTTTGACCCGCCGCCCGGCCTACGATGAGCCCATGCAAACAGCGTCAGCTCCGCTTTTGCAGCCCGCACCCGGCGCTCCCCCGCCGCGCGGCGCCGCCGTCACGCTGCACGCGGTCGGTCAGGCCCTGCACCGGCAAGGCAAGCTCGAGCAGGCGATCGCCCATTATCGCGGAGCCCTCGCCGCTCAGCGCTCGCGCCCGGGCGCCCCGCATCCGCACACCGCCAGCACCCTGAGCGCGCTGGGTCAGCTGCTGTCCGCCACCGGCGATCACCCCGCGGCGCTCGAGCACCTGCGCGAGGCCCATACGCTCAAGCGCGAGCACCTCGGACCCGGCCACATCTTCACCGCCAACGCCCAGTTCGAGCTCGGCCAGGCGCTGCAAGCCGTCACCCAAAAAGCCGAGGCGCTCGCCGCCTTCGCCCGCGCCCTGCCGGTGCAGCTCAAGCAGCTCGGCCCCCAGCATCCGCGCTGCGCCGCGACCCAGCGGGCGATCGCCGGCCTGCTCCAGGAGCAGGGCCACTTCGCCGAGGCCCTGAGCTACGCCCGCGCCGCCCTCGACTCACTGTTGCAGCTGCACGGTCCCGTCAGCCTCGAGGTCGCGACCTTGCGCGTCAACGTCGGGCAGATCCTGCACCAGACCGGCGAGCACGCCAGCGCGGCCACCGAGCTGCGCCTCGCCCTCGCCGTCTACGAGGAGCTGCGCGGCGAGACCCACGACGACACCCTCGCCCTGCTGCTCGACCTCGGGCGCGCGCTGCATCGCATGGGTGACCCCCGCGCGGCCCTCTCCGCGTTTCAACAGAACCTCGACGGCCTGCGCGCCAGCCTCGGTGAGCAGCACCCGCGCGTCGCCAGCAGCCTCAACGCGATCGGCCAGGTCCACTACAGCGAGGGCAACTTCGCCGCCGCGCTCGAGCACTATCGTCAGGCCCACGAGCTGCGCCTGCGCACCCTCGGCCCCGACCACTGGCAGACCGCCACCTCGCGCTTCAACTGCGGCACCGCCCTGCGCGAGCTCGGCGACGCCCGCGGCCAGCTCGAGATGCAGACCGCCGCCGACACCCTCGAGCAGCTGCTCGGCTCCGAACATCCGCACGTCCAGGCGACCCGCTCCTGGCTGCGCTGACCCGGCCTCCGGAGCCGCGAGCGCAGCGCGGGTTTGACCGCCGGCCTGACCGGCACTATAGGGCCGCAATGCGCATCACCACCACTGCACTCCTCGCCACCTGCGTCATCGTCGCCGCTTGTGGCAAGGCGGACCAGAACAAGCCGCAGACCGATCCGAAGCCGGCCGTCGCCACAGCACCGGCCACGCCGCCAGCCACACCGGCCACCACGCCGCAGCCCGCGCCCACCACCCCCGCCGGCGCCGCCAGCGACACCCACAAGCTGATCCCCGCCGACGCCGCCCTGCTCGCCCACGTCGACCTCAAGCGCCTCACCAGCTCGCCCCTGTGGGCCGCCAACCGCTCGCTGCTGGACGCCGACCCCGAGGTCAAGAAGCAGCTCGAGTCGCTCGCCGCCTGCAACATGGCCTTCGACGGCCTTCGCACCCTCGACATCGGCGTCGCCCCCGATGGCATGAACTTCGCCGTCATCGCCACCGGCACCGGCATCGGCAAGCCCGAGAACCTGCGCTGCCTGCACGATCGCCCCGGCGACAAGGACTGGACCATCGACGCCGCCGGCCCCGGCGGTCGCCCCCGTCTGGTCGCCGACAACGGCGAGGCCTTCGGTCACCCCGTCGACGACGACACCATCAGCTTCGTCAGCAAGGGCTGGGACCCCGCGGTCCTCGGCCTGCTCACCGGCAAGGGCACCTCGGTGCGCGACGGCATGCTCAAGGACGTGCTCGCCCAGGCCGACCAGAGCAAGTCCGTGTGGTTCGCCGGCAACCTGCCGCCGCAGCTCGCCGCGATGGCGACCGCGGCCCCCGGCATGCAGAGCCTGTCGGGCCTCAAGACCATCGCCGGCTCGCTCGACCTGAGCACCGGCCTCGGCCTCGTGCTCGCCTTCGGCATGGAGGACCCCGACCGCGCGCGTGCCACCCTCGCCGAGCTCCAGAAGCAATTCGCCGGGGTCAAGCCGGCCGCCTCCATGCTGGGGATCCCGAGCACCGCCGTCGACAAGGTCAGCTTCGCGACCAAGGACGCCGCCGTCACCATGGCCGCCTCGCTGACCATGGACGAGATCAACGCCATGACCCAGGCCATGCGCGGCGCGACCCCCGAGCGCTCCGGGCCGCTGGGCACCGTCCCGCCGCCGATCGACCAGGGCAAGTCGGCCGCCCAGGACGCGCCCGACCCCGGCCCCGCGCCCAGCC